>CAZQLV010000026.1:0-8484 GCA_964594385.1 uncultured Gammaproteobacteria bacterium
ATAATTTAAGGCCAGAGGAAGCTAGAGAAATTTTTGATAAATTAGAACCGGCTGTTAAAAAAATATTTTTAAATGTCCTGAGGGAGAATTTAGATGGCGGTCAAAGATCGCTGGCAATATATAAAAAAGAGCTTGAAGGAGAAAGGCGTGAACAAAAAAGAAAAGATTTAGAAAAAGAAATAAGCGATCAAGAATTGATGCAAGAAAATATAACTAAAGAACTTAAAGCACTTGAGTAAATAAATTAAATAAATCCTCCGAACAAGTCGGGGGATTTACCTTTTAAAATCTACATCCTACAGTTTTTGTTTATTGACAATTTAGATAAAAAATATTATAGTAATCCCGCTTAGAAAACATTCCCGGGTAGCGCAGCGGTAGCGCAGTTGGCTGTTAACCAATTGGTCGTCGGTTCGAATCCGACCCCGGGAGCCACGTCGTACGAGCAGAGCCAAAAGCTCTGTTTTAGCTTTTTAGATAGCCTGTTTATATAGCCTGTTCAATGCTATAATATTGTTGTAACTCAAAGCGGGTTTGCTATGAGAAAATTTTGTTATACCTTTATTTTATTGTTTATCTCTTATCTATTCCTGCCATCTGCTGCTAAGGCTTTTTCAGGCGGTTCTGGCACTTCTGGCAGTCCGTGGCAAATTGCCAATGTAGCTGATTTAGTTCAGGTGGGTACATATGCCGGAGCTTCATCTTCCGGAAAATATTTTCTTCTTACAGCTGACTTAGATCTTAATGTTAGCCCGTATAATGCAGGGGTAGGTTGGTTATCAATTGGTAACACATCACTTCGTTTTCAGGGTAATTTTGATGGTAATAATCATACAATTTCTAATTTATTTATTTCTACTAGCACACAATATGTAGGTTTTTTTGGCTATGTTCAAAACGCAACTATTTCAAATTTGGGCTTAACTAACGCTGCTGTAACAAGTTCTAATTTATCAGATAGTGTTGGAATTTTAATCGGAGCTGGTAGTGTAACAAGTAGTAATAATTATACTACTGGTATAGTTTCTAGCTCAAATTCTGCCGGCGGATTAATCGGATTGTTTAGCGGAGGTACTGTTAGTACTTCTTATTCTTCAGCTACTGTACGCGGCAATGGTTTTGGTGATGGAGGGTTGATAGGAGCTTCCACAGCCGGATCTATTTACAGTTCGTATGCTACAGGTAATGTTGTTGGTTTTCAGCAAGCTGGCGGGTTTATAGGTAATATAACTGGCAGCACTTTGGTTAGTTCTTCGTACGCTACCGGAAATATTACTGCCACTGCTTCTGGTGGAGGGTTTGCGGGTGGTAGTTCTCAAGCGTATATATATAATTCTTATGCTACGGGTAATGCAACCACTTCCGGTTCAAATGTCGGTAGTTTTATTGGTTTTGCTCAAGGCACAACTTTGGTTAATGGCACTCATGTTTCTAGTAGTTATGCTACCGGAAACGTAAGTGGTAATTCTTCTTGTGGTGGTTTTGTTGGTAACACTACGTTTATGTCTATTTCAGACTCATATGGTATAGGTAGGGTAGCATGTACGAGTGCTTCAGGTGGATATGCAGGCACTGTGTCGGGAGCAAGTTTAACAAATGTATATTCAACTGGTGTCGTTACCCAAGCTGCGGGCGGAGGTTTAATCGGTACGGTTGGAGGAAGTGGAGTGACAACTTCAAGTGTTTATTGGGATACTCAAACTTCTGGCAAAGCTGCGAGTGCAGGCGGAGCAACTGGTAAAACAACTGCACAAATGAAAGATCAGACTACATTTGTAGGTTGGGACTTTACAAACATTTGGAATATTGATGGGGTAAATAATAGCGGCTATCCGTATTTAAGGGTACAAACTGTACCTGATGTTACTAGTCCAACCGTATCATCTGTATTCCCAACCGACAACGCCACCAGCGTCAGCAGCACTGCCAACTTAGTTATTAACTTTAGCGAAGCGGTCGTTCCATCAACCACTGGTTCAATTACAATTTACAATAATGATGGCTCTATTTTCGAATCAATCATCGCTAGTTCTTCCCAAGTTACCGGTGCTAGCACCACTCAAATTATTATCAACCCAAACAGCAATCTCACCAGCCAAGCCAGTTATTATGTGCTCATCAGCTCCACAGCTTTTGCCGACACTAGTGGCAATTTATATGCGGGTGTTTCATCAACTAGTTATTGGAACTTTACTGTTGCCGATGAAATCAGTCCAACCGTATCATCTGTATTCCCAACCGACAACGCCACCAGCGTCAGCAGCACTGCCAACTTAGTTATTAACTTTAGCGAAGCGGTCGTTCCATCAACCACTGGTTCAATTACAATTTACAATAATGATGGCTCTATTTTCGAATCAATCATCGCTAGTTCTTCCCAAGTTACCGGTGCTAGCACCACTCAAATTATTATCAACCCAAACAGCAATCTCACCAGCCAAGCCAGTTATTATGTGCTCATCAGCTCCACAGCTTTTGCTGATTCTAGCGGTAATGCTTATGCAGGTATTTCATCAACCAGTGCTTGGAATTTCACGGTTGCAGACGAGGTAAATCCCACGGCATCTTCGATATTTCCTGCTGATAATGCAACAACTACATCTAGTACAGTAAATTTAGTTATAAATTTTAGCGAAGCAATAACTCCCTCAACCACAGGTTCAATTACAATTTACAACAGTGATGGTTCTATTTTTGAAGCGATTGTCGCCAGTTCTTCCAAAGTTACCGGATCAGGCACAGCTCAAATTATTATCAATCCAAATAGCACCCTAACTAGTCAAGCCAGTTATTACGTGCTCATTAGTTCTACAGCCTTTGCTGATGCCAGTGGTAATTTATACGCGGGTATTTCTAATTCTACCACTTGGAACTTCACCATTGCCGATGAAACCAACCCAACAGTTTCATCTGTTTCTCCTGTTGATAATACCACTAGCGTCACCACTACTGCCAATTTAGTTATTAATTTTTCTGAAGCAGTTGTGGTGCAAACAGGTAATATTATTATTTATAAGTCTTTGGACAATTCTATTTTTGAAAGTATAAGTGTTACATCCAGCCAGGTTATTGGTACAGGCACAACCCAAATTATTATTAATCCAGTTTCAAATTTTGACTACCAAACAGATTATTATGTTCTGGTCAGCTCCACAGCTTTTGCTGATGCTAGTGGAAATTTTTATGCAGGGATTACATCAACTAGTGCTTGGAATTTTACCGTAGTTAGTGATAACTCCAGCCAAAATAGTTCGGCTAGTACTGGCCCAGTAGGAACGGCAATTGTTTATTCTGCTCCGTCAGTTGGCAATGGAAACACAGATCTAGATATTGGTATGTACCAAAGCCGTTATGTAGGATTTTTAGATTCAGGTGGAATAAATATCCTTGCTTATGTTGGTTCTCAGGCTATATTTAGCACTTTGGTAAGTAAAACTAGTACTCTCGAAGAGCACCAATTGAAAATTGATGATGTAGATATTTTAATGAAAAGAGTGTTCTTTACTATATCATCGGAACCAATACAATTAGCTTTAAATTTAAATGAAAGTATTGAGATAGATTTAGACGGTGATGGTATAAATGATATTGAAGCTACTTTTTCTAGTCTATGGATTAATCGTGTAGAAATAACTATTTTTCCACTTATTAATAACAAACAAAAACCAGTTTTGTTTAAAAATAATTTTGTATTTACTAGAGATTTACACACAGGAATGTCTGGAGAAGATGTTAGGCAGCTGCAAATTTACTTAAATAGTACTGGCTTTGTTCTCGCCACTTTAGGTCCTGGTTCATCGGGAAAAGAGACCTTAAAATTTGGCATGCTTACCAGGAAAGCGTTAATTAATTTTCAAAGAAAAAATAAAATTTATCCTGCAATAGGGTATTTCGGTCCCATAACTAAAAAAGTAATACGTGCAAACAATAATTATTAACAAACATTGACGAGTAATAAATGATAATGTAGTTTGTATTAATAGACCGGGAGGAATCATGCGCGTTTTTAAACCCTCTTTTGATCTCGGGCAGGCTTTGCGATTAACTCGTGAACGCGGATATTATTTTGCCGCAGATGCTGTGGAAGAAGAAGTGCGTCAGGGAATGCAGGCAGAGATTAACAAGCTTCCGCTTGAGCTAGAAGATAAAGCTACGTACCCTATTCGCAAAGGTACTGAAACGGAAGTAAAGCAATTGCACTCACGAGCTTATCGCGAGTTGGCCCATCCGGATGTTCCGTATGGGAGCAAGATCTGTCAGGCATTAGCTGAAGTTGTACAGGGCACGGGGATGTTTGTGGATGAACTCGCGTCCTGGTTACTTACGGAAATTGGTTACCAACGCTATCGGCAGGATTCTGATTGGATTGCGCCACATCGTGATCGTCGAAGCGACAAGTTTTTGAGTATTACCTTCACTATATCTGGGTCCGCTTGGATGCGTATATACAAATCCAAAGTTAATCCGCCGGATTATAGGCAGCTGGAAATAATAGATTCGTTTCTCACTCAACCGGGAACCGTAATGTTTTTGAGGGCTCCGGGATTTGGATCTGGGGAACAGGAAATCCACGAAGTCATGCCGCCCAAAAACGGCGTCAGAGATATTCTCAATTTGCGTATGCAACCCACTCTTCTGCGGCATCCCTGGAAAGAGCTAGTTTTAAAGTAGTAGACGATTTTGACATTTTTTAGCAAAAGAAGTAGTATGCAATGTTCTTCTCCGCCATTCTCACGCGGAAAGAACGCGCTCATTTCACCCGCCATGGAGGAGAGTCATGATCAGATCAGACGACAAAAATAGTAGGTTTGACAAAGCCAGCGCTGCCTTGAGGATTTTTTATAAGTGCTTTGGACATCAGGGCATCTGGGCGGACCCTACCCGTTACCGCAACACTTGTTGGACTCGTGATTTTGTGATGGCTGTTTTGCCTCTGCTTCTGCAGCGACGGGAAATAGATGTCGCCAAGCGGCACCTTGTCACTCTTTCCGAGTTGCAACAGCCAAATGGGCAAATTCCCATTCTGTTCCTTGATAATGAGAACGACTGGGTGAAAATGAAAGAAGCGGAAGAGATTGCCAATGGCAAAGAGCCATTCATGCTCGGCCGTTATCGCGCAGGGCAACTGTGGAACCTGACACCTGGCACTCGCGACTCCGAGATTATGTATATTATTGGCATGTACGAATATGCCCAGGCTACGAACGATACCGAGTTTTTGGATATTAATAAAGAGCGGATCGCTCGTGCTCTAGGCTACATTGAGTTCAATCTCATGCAGGATGGACTGGTGTTGGGGGCGGATTGGCGCGATACGATGCATGAGGAGCTCAAGGACAAGCCGCTCCTTACCAATAACTGTTTGCTCTATCGAGCCTACAGCTTGATGGGGGAAACCCAAAAAGCTGAAGACCTTAGGCAGCGAATCAATGAAGTGCATTTCCGCAATGGATCATGTATTGATTATCCCGGATCCGAACGATTTGACCCGCTCGGTGCTTCTTTTGCAGTCTTGTATGGTGTGGTTAAACCCACAAGTTATGGACGACTCGCTGAGTTGTTTCATAGTGTTGATACACCGTATGGATTGACTATTAAGTGTCGTCACAACCCACATACCCTTGAAGAAGTGGGGATTATTGATCGCACGGATGGTGTATTGGTTTGGCCATTTGTAGTTGGTTTTGCTATTCTCGCTCTGCAAAAGATGGGCTATGATAAATTCGCCCAAGAGCAGTTTGCCAAGCTATTGAAGATGGATGGTTTCCGTGAATGGTATGATCCGGAAACAGGCAAGGGCTATGGTGCCCAAGAACAGTTGTGGAGCGCCGTACTCTTCATGCGTGTTTTTAGGATCACGGGGTAATATCACTTACCCATAAGGAATTTACCCTGAGTAGTGGTGCTCGAGCACTCTCGGGATGTCGGCTAGTAGTTCAACTCGAGCAAATTATAAAGCAGCTTTTTCTAAAGGCTGCTTTATTCTTTTATATTCCAGCCAAGTTAAGATAATAATTAGCGCATCTAAGACACTTAGTAAAACAAGCCAGAGTGAATGGTTGTAAGCAAAACGGTAAAGCTGGTAGGCTATGAAAATACTAAAAATAAGTATAGCCAGGGGATAGGCAAATAATTTTTTTCGTAGCAAAGCCCAGACCAGCAGAATTTTTATAATTCCGTGCAATAATAAATACATGCTATCAAAAATACGGCCGCTTACCGACAAATTTTGCGCAGCTTGTATTAAAAAGCGAGATATTTTATCTCCCGGATCTTCAGTTAGTTCTCCGTGAGTTAGAGCTACAGCTATCTGTACTAGTTTATCGTTATTTAAAAAATATAAAAAAAGGCCGCTCGCAATTTCTATAATTGCATTTACTGTTTTACTTATCAGACCAATCAGAAAGGCGCCATGCACCACTGCGTCTTGAGTTTTTTGTTCTATCATAAAATTTTATTCTATTATACTAGAAATGCTGGTTGCTTGTATAGATTAAAAGATAATAAAAATACCGCTCCCGTTTATAGCGGATGCGGTAGCAGTTTGGTTTATGCTTCATCTGTAGAAAGTAGATGGGCAGTAATGGATTGTCCTTTTTGCACCATTTTTTCATCAATTGGTTTGTCTGCGATTTCTCCATCTACATAGAAAAGCCAATAGAAACCAGCTCTTTCGGTTGTGCCGTTAACAGATATGGCATAATTTTTCTGTACCCCGTTTAGTTTGCGCTCGATTGTCTCTACCTCACATTCCTGCCTTAGCACAGCTAAAATTGTAGAATTACTTTTTGCCACAACTTCTACGTATGCTAGACCACTCATGCAAGCGGGTAAACTTATGGCAGTTATTGCTGCCATCAGCATCATCTTGATGAATTTCATTCTGGACATGCGGCTATCCTTGGAAGGTTGTTGTAAAACACAAACACCCGCCAACAGGCGAGTGTCAATCAGCGAGCACTTTTGGGGTGACTAAAAATAATCATGCCAAAAGTGCTTGGTGATAAAGATACGCTCCTGCTCGGGAGTTTTTGATTTAGCGAAATTGACTCAACAGAGTCATGTCGGGCAGTGTCCATTGAAGCCCGACCGCGCGTCCATTGAAACGCGGCGCTGCAGATAAAAGTTCTTTATTCCATAATGAAGATCAGGCTTTCCCGAGTTAGCCGGGATTTACTGTTGCGGCACAGCGGGGGAATTTAACCCCACTTCGACATACATGAAATATTTTGAAAGGACTGAATATAATTTTACCGAGGATTAAAAATAATAGCAAGAGTATTTTTTTAAATTAAAAAACCGACTGCGTACGGGCAGTCGGTGGGCTGACGTTGTTCTCTTCTCCGTACAGAAGAGGCGGGTGGGCGACGGTCTAGAGGTCGTCGCGGTACCCCGGCGGGTACGGATAGCCGTAGCCGCCGGGCGCGCCGTTGGTCGGGCGGGTCTGGGACCGGCTGTCCTCGCCACTTCCCATGATGGAGCGGAAGAGGTCGACGAGGGAGTCGTTCTCGGGGGTGTTCGGGCGCGCGCCGTTGCTGCGGCTGTCACGGGCCGCCATGTCGCTCAGGTCGCTGAGAAGGAGGGTCGCCTCGCGGTCCTCGTCCGTCTGCTTGAGGCTGAGCTTCTTCATGCGAACGAGGCGCTCGATCTTCTGGAGGGCGACGGCCGCCGGGACGGGCTGCACCCTCCTGCTCTCCACGAGAGCACATGCCGTACGCAGACCCGCCTCGAATGAGTGGATGCGGTACAGGGGCCACTCCAGATTGCTGATGCCGTTCAGATGGAAGTGGCCGTGCCCATCGTGACACATATCGAAGCCGCCGCCAGTGCCAGTACTGGTATCCTTGTACCCGCGCGGCAGCTCATAGGCCTGCACGAGCTTCGCCAGGGCAGCGATGTCCGGCGAGACCTGCTTCGCAAGCGCTTCCGCACTGATCTTGTCGATGGTGCGGGTGGAGATCTTGCCAGCGCTGTATAGCTGGCCCAGGCTCTCCTTCAGCTCATCTCTGGTCAGGACGATGAGCTGCTCCTTGACGCCAGCCAGGGCGAGGTTGCCCCAGTGGATCCGGAAGAGATTGGTCAGGTTGTTGTCCTCCCTGACCATGAAGGACGCCTCACGCTCATTGTTCGTGTTCATGGCTGTCTCCAGAGGTTAGCACCCATTCTTGCGAATGGCCCCTTGTGCTTCCTCAAAAAGGTTGGTTGTGCAGGGGAATAAATGCCGATTTATTAGGCGCTTATTTCCATACACAACTTGCCTGCCAATGTCTCAAAGAACAAAAAAACGTCTTTGTGACGTATTAGAATACCATAAAGTATTAGTTTTGTCAAGGGGGAAGGCTGACTTGATTTTATTCTATCTTAGTTATTGTATATGTGTCTTCGCGTGTCGAAATTTTAATCATGTCGCCAACTTTGCGCCCCAGCAACGCCGCCCCTAGTGGGGAAACATGAGAAATAATTCCTTTTTGCGGATCGGTTTCC
>CAZQLV010000027.1:0-8357 GCA_964594385.1 uncultured Gammaproteobacteria bacterium
AAAAAATAATACAGTACCGGAAGGCGCCAAGACCATGCGTCAAATGACTGTAGAAATGATAGAGCAAGAAATAGAGCAAGTTGTTTCGTTTCATACCAACACCGAAGACAGACGCGATTGGAATATTAAAGAAATTTTAGAAACCGTGGTAACTATTTTTCCTTTGTCGGATGAAGAAAAAAATACCATTACCAATTTAGCCAATGGCCAGCATGAACAAAAATTGCAAGATGTAGAAATTCGCACCAAAATTATTGAGTATTTAGTAAAATTAGCAAACGAAAAATACGAAAAACTATTAATTAAAGCTGTGCCGGATCAACAAATGTTGCTTGAGATAGAAAAACAGGTTTTGTTGCGCGCCATGGATAATTTGTGGGTAGATCATTTGGTGGCCGTGGATTATTTGCGTACCGGTATTGGCTTGCGCGGTTATGGCCAGCATGACCCCTTGGTGGAATATAAAAAAGAAACCTTCCGCATGTTTAATGAACTGCTTAATTTTATTCAAAAAGAAGTTGTCTATCTTATTTATAAAGTAAATTTGGGAATTCAGTTGGCTCCGTCGGTAATGGGTCAAACCAAAAATTTAAATCTTCAGGGCGCAGCCAAAACTACCGATGGTGATGTGTCGGTTTCTTCTAAAAGTGGAAAAGAAAAAGATAGTGAAGGAAAAGTAATTGGGCGCAACGATCTATGTCCTTGCGGAAGCGGAAAAAAGTACAAAAAGTGCCATGGCGCTTAAAACAAAAAAGAGCATTTTAGAGTGTGCTCGGCACTGGTTGGTCAATCGGCGGGGCCGTCCTCTGGAAAATCCGGCGGTTTATAAGGGGATGCTACTCGGTTGAACAATATTAGCGATATTACCCAAATCGGGATTCCATCGACGTAGAATGTTGTTTGAAGTGAAGGCAAAGGATTCCATACCAGATTTACCATCAAAATCATGGAAGTGACTAGAAATACACAAAGTGGGTAGAGAGGGCTGTAGCCCGGGTTGCGGTCAAGCCAGGCAGCAACCCAATGAAGGATTTTTTTTAATCTTTTCACCTCTTGTCTCCTTGTGTGTGCTAGAGTTCATCATATATAATGAAATCAAGTTAGTCAATGTACAGGGTATATAATATTAAACACTATGGCTCCAGACATCAGGCAATTAATCCAAGAGGTGTTAGAGCAAGGACACTATATGAGTCTGGCTACCATAGATAGCGGTGGTGTTTGGGTAAGCGATGTTATTTATATTTATGATGATGACTTAAATATTTATTGGATGTCTGATCCAGAAGTGCGACATTCGCGAGCCATCAGTTCAGATAATAGAGTAGCGGGTACAATAACAGCCAGTGGCATCGGTCAAGATAATTTAGGAATACAGTTTGAGGGAGTAGCCATAAAGATAGATGAGCCTCGTTACGATTTGGCTGTTAAGCATTTTACAAAAAGAAATAAACCGGCGCCAACAGAAGACGAAGATATTTTGCAAGGCGACTCGTGGTATATGCTGCAGCCGAAAAAAATTCAACTAACCCACGAAAAATTATTTGGTTTTGATAAACAAACAGAAGATTTATAAATTTTTTTAAGAAAAAATAAATGCCCAACTTCATAAAGTCGGGCGCAGAAATGTAAATGGGGTTGTTATTTCCCGAGCTGCTTAAACTGAGCGATTTGCCAAGTGTTTATACCGCCACCGATCTTCTTGGTCTGAAGTTGGATAAAACCGCCGCCATCATCAGCTTCGTTTGGCCTGATAGTCACTTCGCCAAGTGTGTTTGATGTAATAAGGCCTACGGCGCAGCCTAAGCTCATGGTTTGGCCAGTCAATCTATCTGCTGCTTTAGCAACCCTCGGCAATAGAGGAGAATTTGCATTATCAAATTCAGAATCGCGAGTAAAGAATTCTCTTTGTTCACTTAGATTAAATTCTTTTTTCATTTTAGCCTTTTCTTTCTACTAGGAAGAGTACACGGTTCTTTATATATAAGTCAAATAAATAATAAAAATTTTATGCTAAAATTAGGGAAGTATAGGCACTATAAAGGTAATAATTATAAAGTAATTGGTATTGCCAAACACAGTGAAACCTTGGAAGATCTGGTGGTTTATCAAAAATTGTACGACGACCATGGTTTGTGGGTGCGGCCACTGGCTATGTTTATAGAAAACGTAGAAATAGACGGAAAGATAATGCCTAGATTTGAGTATTTGGGGGAGTAAAATTTATCCCCTATACATAGATAAATAGCCCTTGCCAAAAAGACCCAAACCAAGTAAAATCATAACATTCGTACATATCTTTATTCCTTCTTCATAATTCTCCAATCGCTATGGCCGTAAAAAATAAAATCAAAACTGTATCCAATGACACTGTAAAATCACGTGTTTTTTTAATTGTGCTGCTAACTATTTTTTGTTTGTTGGTTGTTTTTCCAACTTTCGCTAATAAGGGCATAGATTGGGTAAACAAAAATGCTAATATCGGTTTGCCTACTTTTCCTGCTAAAGGTTTTAGTTTGGGCTTGGATTTGCAGGGTGGAGCACATCTTATTTATCAAGCAAATACCGATATGATAACCGGCGCGGATAAGGCCAGCGCGGTAGAAGGAGTGCGTGATGTGATTGAGCGCCGTGTGCGCGGAGGTTTGGGTGTAGCCGAACCATTGGTGCAAACTACACACGAAAATAATGATTATAGGATAATTGTGGAATTGCCGGGGGTAACCGATGTGAATCAAGCGATAAAAATGATCGGCGAAACTCCAATTCTAGAATTTAAAGAACAGACAGATCAGCCATTACGAGCATTGACAGCCGACGAACAGAAAAAGATGGATAGTTATAATGTCCAAGCGCAAACAAAGATTGCTGAAGCGCAAAAAGCCGTTAGTGGCGGGCTTGATTTTTATGATGCGGTACAAAAATATTCGGAAGACCAAAATGTGAAAACTAATAATGGCGATTTAGGCTTTATTGACAATAAAGTTTTTCCGGAATTTTATAAATGGGCAAGTACCCATAAAGATGGCGAGGTTAGCCAAGAGATTATAAAAAGTTTTGACGGTTTAAGCATTATCAAAAGGCTTTCGGTTCAGCCCAAAGAATCTTCCACTTCCACCGCGCCCAAAACATACGATGTGGCCAGAATTTTTGTTAAGCTAAAAAAACCAATTGATATTATCCCTCCAGCCGAGCAGTGGAAATCCACCGGCTTATCCGGGAAACAACTAAAGAGAGCGGAAGTTAACCAGGATTCTCGTACCGGCCAGGTGCAGGTAGCTTTAAATTTTGATGCGGAAGGCACTAAACTTTTTGCCGACCTAACTCAGCGCAATATCGGTAAACCGGTAGCTATCTTTTTGGACGGATCCGCCATCAGTATCCCTCAAGTTAATGAGCCGATTTTAAGCGGTAGCGCTGTTATTAGTGGAAGCTTCTCTTTGCAAGAAGCGCACCTATTGGCTCAGCGTTTAAATTCGGGTGCATTGCCCGTGCCGGTTGAACTCATCAGCCAGCAAAAAGTAGATGCCACTTTAGGAGCAGATTCCTTGAAGAAAAGTTTCATGGCTGGTATTTATGGTCTGATTGCCGTGCTGGTATACATGATCTTATATTATCGTTTGCCAGGCCTGCTTTCATCTATTTCGTTATGTATTTATGTTCTCTTGAACCTGGTGTTATATAAAGTTATTGGTGTGACCTTAACCCTGTCTGGAATCGCTGGTTTTATTTTGTCTATCGGTATGGCTGTGGATGCGAATGTGCTTGTCTTTGAACGTTTGAAAGAAGAATTACAGTCGGGCAGATCGCTAAGATCAGCCGTGGAAGAATCATTTGCCCGGGCATGGCCATCAATTCGCGATAGCCATATTACCACACTTATTAGTTGTATATTTATGGTTTGGATGGGCGGTTTTGTGCAAGGTTTTGCGACAGTGTTGGCGATCGGTGTTTTGGTTAATTTATTCTCGGCTATCGTTTTGACCCGCACAGTTATGCGCGCCTTTTTATTGCTTATGAAAGACGAAGCTAATCTATTGTTTTTAGGGTATAAGAAAAAGAAAGATTTAACTGTTACTAATTAAATATGTCTATCCCATTCATTAAATATTCCAAATTCCTTTTAGTATTTAGCGGTTTAGTTACTGTTACGGCAATTATTTTTTTGGCCATGTGGGGGCTCAAACCGGGTATTGATTTTACGAGCGGTTCTTTATTGGAGCTCTCGTTTATTACCAGGCCCGACACCGCCGAGATTAAACAAGTTTTTGATGGGTTTGGTCTCAAGAATGCTTCTTTTCAAAAAACCGGCGACAAGGGTGTTATCATTAGAACTGATTTCTTGAACGAACAAGAGCACCAGTTAATAGTTAGAGAATTAGCAAAAAAATTACTGGCTACCAACAATGGCGTGCATGAAGAAAGATTTGAAACAATCGGTCCCGCTATCAGTAATCAGTTAAAATCCAGATCACTTTTAGCTGTGATATTTGTAAATTTGGGTATCATTGCTTACGTAGCCTATGCGTTCCGCAAAATTTCTCGGCCAGTGGCCAGTTGGAAATACGGCGCGCTCGCTATTGTTGCTCTTATCCACGATGTTTTATTGGTAATGGGCGTATTTTCTTTCCTGGGCAAATTTTACGGAGTAGAGATAAATATTGCTTTTGTCGTGGCTGTGCTTACCGTGCTCGGCTATTCGGTTAATGACACCATTGTAGTATATGACCGTATCCGCGAAAACTTATTAAGACACAGCGCCGATAATTTTGAGGATGTTGTCAATGTGGGTTTAAATCAAACTTTAATGCGTTCAATTAATACCACGCTTAAAACTTTATTTCCATTATTTGCTTTGTTTTTTATCGGTGGATTCAGTATTCATTATTTTGCCCTGGCGCTGCTTATCGGTATTGCCAGTGGCGCTTATTCATCTATATTTATTGCCAGTCCGTTGCTCGTATTTGTCTATAAATGGCAGCAACGCCGGCACGCCTAATTTTATTGTCATCATACAAGACTCCCGAGATAATCGGGATTTTTGTTTTTAGTTAGGGGATTATGGTATAATACTAAGGTTCCACAACTCGTAATTTATAATTTTTTGTTAATATGTCCGACAACACTGTTCGTCACTTGGTAGCTTTGTGCGCCACGATTATTTGTTGTTTAGCTTATTATAGCGGCTGGGTCTCCAGTCAGTTTGGTTGGTGGTGGACAATTTTTGGCATGTTAATAATATACGGAGGAATACTTTCTATCCTTAAAAAATAATAAGTCTTACATGCTACACACCATTTATGGATAATATTCAGCTACCGTTTGGCTTAACAATTGACTTGTCTTTTTGGCTAAATATTTTGAGTTTGCCCAGTCCGCAGCTTACTCGAGTAGTTATCGCAATCATTGGATGGGTAGTTTTAGCCCTGATATTTTTTTTCATGGGCGCTAAACTTTGGGTAGATGTTAGAGAAGAAAAATATAAATCGAATTGGCAGTGGGTGGTTTTAGCCGTAGATGTACCTTCAGATACTATTCAAAGCCCTAAAGCGGTAGAACAAATTTTTGCTCATCTCAGCGGAGCTTTAAACGAGCCTAATTTTGGTGAAAAATATTGGCAAGGAGTTAAACAGAAATGGTTCAGTTTAGAAATAATCAGTCTAGAAGGTTATATTCAATTTTTAATTTTTACCGAAATGGGGCATCGTGATTTGGTAGAAGCTGCTATTTATGCCCAGTATCCAATGGCTGAGATTACCGAAGTAGAGGATTATGTTGGGCTTGTTCCCGATAAATATCCTAATGACACGCACAATATGTTTGGAGTAGAGTTTGGACTAGCTGCGGACGACCCTTATCCAATCCGCACTTATTCCGAGTTTGAGCACAGCGTCACTACCGATTTTAATTTTAACGATCCGATGGCTTCTATTTTGGAAAATTTTACACGTATTGGTCCGGGTGAAAATTTATGGTTTCAAATTATTATTGAACCAGTTGGAAATAGTTGGAAGAAAAAGGGTATAGAATTAATAAAAAAGATTATTGAAAATAAAAAAATTACCCATAGCCAGTTTTTTCTTTTTTCTATGTTGGGTGATTTAGCAACTGATCTGTTAAAACATGTACAAGGAACGACGTTAGAAGCGGCGGCAAAAAAACCAAAAGAAAAAGAAGCGCCGGGAAAAATTTCCGATCTAACCCCCGGGGTTAAAGATACTATTGCTGCTATAGAAGAAAAAATTTCTAAAATTGCTTTTAAAACCAAGATCAGAATTATGTATGTTGCCCCTAAAGAAATTTTTAATCCCGGCCGTTGTTTGGATGGTTTTATTGGTTCATTAAATCAGTTTAATTACAATGGTCGCAACGCCTTGGTTCCAGCTTCGGCCACTAGCGCCCATTATGCCTTTAAAAATTCTCGCACCGCCACGCTCAAAAACAAATTTATGAAGGCTTATAAGAAGCGAAAAATGAAGATGGGCAAGAATCCATATATTTTAAATATTCAAGAATTGGCAACCATTTGGCACTTCCCATTGCCGCTCGTTAAAACTCCATTATTACAAAAAACCGGCGGTAAACGTGCCGAACCTCCGATTAATCTGCCTATTGAAGAAATGAGTGAAAGTCCGCTCAAGAAAAAAATCCCGATAGCGGCAGTGTCGGAAGAAGCTACAGAGCAGCTTCCGGAAGAGTTGCCGTATGGATAATTACTTCCATTCCACCCACCAAAATACCGGTATAAAATAAATCTCCCAGTAATGTATTTCTAAAGAAGGGCAGAGCCATGAGGTAGCTTTGCATTAGACCGTTGAGGTTGTGTATATACATCGTACCGAAAGCCCAGACAGCCCAATTAGTAATTAAAAAGAAAATAATACTTCCAAGCAAGGTCCCGCCTACAACGGTGCTAATTTTTCTCTGTTTACTAATTAACAAACCGATAATACCCACGATCGCAAAAGAAATATATACACTTACCATAACCGGCCACAAATAAAATCCCAATACAATATCACTGGCAAGCATTGCGGCCATGGGAATTATTATTGCCAATTTTTTTGGTAAATACATTCCGGCAAACAAAGCGGTGGCTGCAATCGGTGTAAAATTAGCCGGGTGCGGCAGTAGTCGGGTCAGTATTCCCAAGATAACAAGCAAGAAAGCGGGAAAATATTTTTGCATATACGAAGTGAGTGAGGAAAGAAGTTAAATGTATTTAACTTCTTCCGAACGAATGAGTATATATGGGCTTTAGCCCCTATATTATAATGATTTAAATCCTAACCATAATCCAATTGCGCCGGCGGCTAGGAGACAGATTACTAAAATTTTCTTTGCCCATTGGCGAGCAGTGGAATTGGTTTGAGCTTGACTAGCGTTGGTTTGGTTGTCTGTGCTTGTATTAGCAGACAGAGAAGAAGTCGGTTCTCCGTCTCGCGTTGTTTTGATAGTAATTTTTGGTTTGACTATAGTTGCTATGGCGATTTTTTTAGGTGTAGCATTATTTTCAATTTTTATACCTAATACCTGCCCAATATCTTGTGGCTCTATAGTAAAAATTACGCCGGTAGAAGTAATGGTAGTAGTACTAGCAGTGGAAATTGGTGTACTAGTACTTATTATACTTGTAACATTGGTGGAAGTCGATAGAGTACCACCTCCAGAACCGCCGGTGGAGCCCGCAGAGGGCTGTATTATCGGACTAAGGATAATTGGCCACGATTTGCGCAGCAGTGCCGGCACAGCGTGTTTGGTGCCAAACCAGTCAATACCATCAGCACTCCAAGAACTGTCATAATAACCATTAGTGTTTAATTTATTTACGAGCGCTGTCCACGGATTTTGATTTTGCGCGTTTGTCCATTGGGTTTGTCCTTCTCCTAACGCATTTAAACCATACAACGCCCAACTGGTAGTGAGCGGATCGGACGAAGTGGCAAAACCCCAGCCGCCATCAGTCAACTGAGTGGTGTGTAAATAATTTTTAGCATTTTCAAAAATAATCGTATCTACGGGAATGCCAAAAGTAGAAGCGTATTTTAGAGCGTTGATGGCTGCTCCCGTAACATCTTGGCCCGAAAAACCGTTCCAGGTAAATGATCCATCAGCTTGCTGATCGGCCTTAATAGTATTAACGGCAGTTTGCACAATCTCGCTATTTATATTTTCATCGGTAGCTAATTCGGCCAGCAAAATAAATATATCATCATTAATTCCGGCCTGACCAACCACACCACCGGCCAAACATTCATTGTTAATTTTATTTTTTAGATCAGTAATTTGCGTATTTGTTTTGCTAAATCCTGCCGCCAGTAGCCCCAATATATGCCGCGGATATTCAGCGCATTTGT
>CAZQLV010000028.1:0-8349 GCA_964594385.1 uncultured Gammaproteobacteria bacterium
TTTTTATTATAAATAATACCACCGGTAGGGAAGTCCGGGCCTTTGATAATTTCGGCTAGCTCTTCCACCGACACATCTGGGTCATCACTGAGTTTGGCCAAGCCATCGCAGAGCTCGGTTAGGTTGTGTGGAGGGATAGAGGTGGCCATACCAACCGCAATACCCATAGTACCGTTAAGCAGTAGGTTTGGCAGTTTGGCAGGCAGAACAGTAGGCTCGGTGTGAGAACCGTCGTAGTTGGGAATAAAATCGACGGTATCTTTTTCTATATCAAACAACATCTCTTCGGCTACGGCCGTCAGTTTGGCTTCGGTATAACGCATGGCCGCGGCGTTGTCTCCATCCATAGAGCCAAAGTTTCCTTGGCCGTGGACGAGCGGGTAGCGCATGGAAAAATCTTGCGCCATACGTACCATAGCGTCGTAGATAGAAGCGTCGCCATGCGGATGGTACTTAGCCATCACTTCACCGACCACGTGGGCGGATTTGCGGAAGCGAGCCGTGTGACGCAAGCCAATATCCCACATCGCGTAAAGCACACGACGATGCACGGGCTTCAAGCCGTCGCGTACATCGGGCAGCGCGCGCGCCACAATCACACTCATCGCATATTCCAAATATGAGGTCTGCATTTCTTCGACGAGGGATGCGGGTGTGATTAGTCCAAATTCTTGAGGCGTAAGTTCTAATTTTTCTTGCATATGTAATTCATTTATAAAATGGTAGTAGGTGTGCTCGTTGCCGGCGTAGAGCTACTTATATTGGTAGTAGGTGTAGTTGAGGCGGTTGTACTATTTGTTTCTGTAGAAATTTGATTTATTAAATTTTTTAATTGTGATTTTAGCTGTTCATTTTTTAGACGGGTAGTTTCGTTATTAAATAAAGTGTCCCAGTCTGTTTTGCTTGTATCTAGTAATTGTTTTTCCGGAGTTTTATTCCAACTAAAAGATGCTAAGCTAACGGTGGTCGCCCATCCCCAGAGAACGACGATAAAAGTTGTAAAAACTCCCACCCATATCCACAACCATCTTTGGGCTGCAGCATTATATTGTTTAGGAACTTGATCTGGCATTGACTCCGGTATAATTTGTTTTTTTCTCCTTGGCATAAAAAACTTTTTACTCTTTTTCCAGCACAATCAATTTTGTTTCTTCTTGCGGCAAATCTTTTTTCTTAATAATAACTTTTTTCTCGCTTGCTTCCGGTTTTAATCCCATTTCTTTTACAAAGGCGGTGATTGGCGCAGCGTTTGGATCAGTATCGCAGTGGTACCCGATCGGAATGATTAATCTCGGTTCTAAGGTATTGGCGAGTGCCGTCGCGGATTTAGCATCTAAATAGTTTTGTCCGCCGCCCACAGGTATAAATAAAATATCCGGGCTCATGATTTTTTCTAGTTGTTCGGTATCCGGAGCTTGTTTAAGTCTGCCTAAGTGGACGATATTTAAGCCTTCGGCATTTAATTTATAAATAATACTATCTCCAAAACCAGGCATCGCATAGATCATTAGATTTTTGACTTCCATTTCACCCAAAGAGCTAACACTAAAAGCGCCTTGCGAGATAGTAGCAGCTTCTTCTAAGCCTTGAGAAAATAGGGCTACATCCGGGCTAAAGCTGCGAGGGAACTCACCTTTTGTTGGTTTGTAGGCATCTATCAAAACGGTAATATCCTTGTCTAGATTTTTGGTTTGCAATTTGATACATGTTTGTCCGAGCCAGCTGATATGCATAGATTATATTACAAAATAACAGGTATATTTTAGCATAATATAGCTGGATATACAAGGGGAAAAATGGATAAAAAAGAGGCTAAGCTTAGTGTTTTTTCACAGGATATTTTGTCTTATGTTATAATACATATATGAAAAAAGCATTCAAAAAATATTTTATTCCCCACAAAGGCAATAAATTTCATCCGCATATTTTGCATACCAAACGAGCAATTTTTTATAGTTTGGTTTTTTTGTTAACTAAAATTATTATTTTAATTTTTGTAGCGATGTTGCCGCTCGATGTTTTTGTACTCCCTGATGTTTTGGCTGAAGAGCAACGACAGCTAATAAATTTAACCAATCAAATTAGGCAAGCAAAAAATCTTCCCGCCCTAACTATTTCGGACAAATTAGATTTGTCTGCGCAACATAAAGCCGATGATATGGCCACGAACAATTATTTTGCTCATACCAGTAACAATAAAAGTTTGGCAACTTGGTTAAAAGCTGCCGGATATAATTACGCAGTCGCCGGAGAAAATTTGGCAGTTGGGTTTAGCGGGGCTGCCGATGTGGTGGCTGCGTGGCAAAACAGTCAGTCGCATTATGCAAATTTAATAGATCCGGAATTTAAAGATATCGGTGTTGGTTTAAGCGGGGGAGTCTACAATGGCCGCGCCACAGTTTTTATTGCCGAGCATTTTGGCGCGCCGCTGGCACTAACGCCCACACAAAAAATCACCAGCCGAAAATCGTTTATGGCTCAAATTGATTTGCCCCAAAGCGTGCAAACCGAAGAGACGGCTAGCCAAAATAATAATTCAGTTCTGGCTGCGGCTATAAGAAATACCGACCAAAATGAAATGCCAGTTATTAATACCGATCAGCCCACACCGATTGAAAAATATATTCAAGCCAAAAAATTTTTATCACCACTCACTAATATTTTTGCAGTTTCGCAAAATATTTATCTGCTTGCTATATTCTTTTTTTCTTCTGTTTTATTACTCAATATTATCCTCGCTAAACGCAAGCAGCGATTGCATGTGATTGCGCAAACCAGCGGCCTGATTGCACTGCTCATTATTTTTTGGAGATTTTAATTTTTTTAATAAAAAAAACCGACACACAGAGATGTGTGTCGGGAGGCGCGCGCTGGGCGGCGAAAGAGCGTGGGTTAGGGGCGTCTGGGAAGCATCAAGAGCTTCTGCTTGTCCGGGTGAGCTTCCAGCTCTTTCAAGCGAGCGGCAATCTTGTCTCTCTGTTCCAAGAGGTTCTGGTACTCATGGATATCGAATTGGTCTGGGTCGGATGTCTCTACTGGAGGCAGTTCTTTGGGGGCTGGTTTAGGCAACTCCTTTATTGAACGTCTGGGGAGCAGGGATTTTGGGTTGGTACATACTGTGGCCAGTATCAATGCTGTCAGAGTCAAAATGTTCATTGTGGCCTTTGCTGGCCATACAAACGTCATACATTTTGCGTAATTATCGACATTTTTGAAGTCATGTATGGGCGTAAGCGTAAAGCCATCTTCTCCTCTTACGATATCTGTAACCCTTCCGATATTATTGGCCGCATAAGACAGCGGAAAACAGAGAAGCCCAACCGCAGTTCGTTTTTGCTTTTGCCAGGCCTTGTAAGATGCTTTTCCCCACCAGTATCCAGTATTGAGATAGGTGATTGCGCCCAAGATATACCACAGTGCGTGCATGGTGTTCTCTCCTTTTGAGGGGTCCAAGTAGGCCCGTATTTAGGCAGAAAAACTGCGCAAATATGGGCCTGCTTGGGTATTGTGAATGAGCAAATCAATAAACAAGATTATCAGTTTTTAACTATTTTGTCAATGTCGTATTGACAAACCAGGCTAAATCAGTCATGATAGCTCTATAGGAACCGAGAAATCGGCGATTTTGCGTATTTACATATATGTCACTTTTTAAACTCCACTCAAAATTTAAACCCGCAGGTGATCAACCCGAAGCTATTAAAAAATTAATGGCTAGTTTAGAGAAGGGAAATCGCTACCAAACATTGCTTGGTGTCACTGGCTCAGGCAAGACTTTTACGGTTGCTAATCTTATTACTCAATTTGATAAACCGGTTTTGGTTATGGCGCCCAATAAAGCCTTGGCTGCGCAGCTGTACCGTGAATACAAAAATTTTTTCCCTGAAAATTCAGTGAATTATTTTGTGTCATATTACGATTATTATCAGCCAGAGGCCTACATGCCAACCAGCGATACATACATAGAAAAAGAATCAATGATAAACGAAGAAATAGACAGGCTTCGGCACCAGGCCACCAGCGCGCTGATGTCTCGCAAAGATGTGATTATTGTGGCGTCCGTGTCTTGTATCTATAACTTAGGTGTACCGAGTAATTATTTTGAATCAGCTATACATCTAGAGATAGGCCAGCCGATGGTGCGAGCCGACCTGATACGACAACTTGTAAAAATTCAATTTGCGCGCACACCCGGAGCGCTGGAACGAGGAAAATTTCGTGTACGCGGTGATGTCTTTGAAATCGCGCCGGCTGCAGATAAATTTTTATATCGTATTGAAATTAAAGATCAGAAAATTGTGGAAATTGCGGTTGTAGATGCGCTCACTAAAGTTATTAAAGAAGAATTAAAAGAAGCGGTGATTTTTCCGGTAAAACATTTTGTTTCTTCCGAGCCGCAAATGAAAGAAGCGTTAAAGGAAATAAAAGCCGAGCTCAAAGACAGGTTGGCATATTTTAAGAAAAAAGAATTATATTTGGAAGCCGAACGACTAGAGCGCCGCACGCGTTATGATGTGGAAATGTTAAAGACGTTAGGCTTTTGCCACGGCATCGAAAATTATTCTCGTCATCTGGCGGGCAAGTTGGCCGGCGAAGCTCCCGATACATTACTCTCGTATTTTCCGTGGAAAGATGGTCCCAAAGGGACAAGCAAACCGGATTTTTTAACTATCATGGACGAATCACATATTGGTCTCCCACAAGTACGTGGTATGTATGCGGGTGATCGAAGTCGCAAGGAAGTGTTGGCCCAGTATGGTTGGAGGTTGCCATCGGCGCTTGATAATCGTCCGCTTAAGTTTGATGAATTTGAAAAACGAGTTGGCCAAGTAGTTTTCACTTCGGCTACTCCCGGAGATTTTGAGATGACACATTCGAGTGTGATAGCCGAACAGGTAATTCGTCCAACCGGACTAATTGATCCGCCGATCGAAGTGCGTCCGGTGTTTGATAAATCAACTAATCGTGGGCAGGTGGACGATATAATTAAAGAAATTGACGGAATTGTAAAAAGAGAAGAGCGGGCGATAATAAATGTGCTCACCAAAAAAATGGCTGAAGAATTATCTGAATTTCTATTACAAAAAAATTATAAAGTGAATTATTTACATTCAGATGTTAAAACTTTGCAGCGCACCGAAATTCTAAATGATTTTCGTCAAGGTAAATTTAGTGTCTTAATCGGTGTTAATCTGTTGCGTGAAGGATTGGATTTACCGGAAGTGACGCTCGTGGCCATTATGGACGCAGATAGAGAAGGATTTTTGCGCAGCGAAGAATCGCTCATGCAGACCATGGGTAGAGCGGCCAGAAATGTGAGTGGTAAAGTAATTTTGTATGCCGACACCATTACCAAATCAATAAAAAATGCGATGAAAGAAGTAGAGAGACGCCGTACGGTGCAGATGGCCTATAACGCCAAATATGGCATTACCCCTAAAACAACACATAAAGATATTGAACAGTTTTTGGATATACCAGACGCGCTCAACCCTGCTAATTCTAGATCCGGTAAAATTAGTACGGAGCCGGATCGGAGAGGTAAAAGAAAAAAGTAATTTGTTCTGTAAAAAAAGACGCTGTCTGGGTAGGCAGCGAGGCCCGTTGCGAGCGCTATATGGCGGTCGAGGTGGAATCTCTACCTCAAGATGTCTTGGTCAAATCATCGCGATAGTAATCATTGAGAATGGAGCGTCTGGTGGGATGAGTGATGTTTCTGATGAGCTCACTAATTGCTAGAGTGCGAATTCGTAATTTGCACCATCCTGTTACCTCACAGCTCTGGCCATTATGGAAGAATTCTCCAGGTACAGTAGCGGTGGCCTTGAGGCAACCTGTTTCAGGATCAATATTGAATTCAATGGCAAGCTGTAGGTTACGATAAACCCCATGATTATCGGGAATCTCAAGGTTCAGGCGTGCAGTCTGAGTTTGATCAGCCATGGTATCCTCCTAGTTGTCATACTAGATGTTAAGTGGCTAAAATGTCAATAGTTTATATAAAATAAAATATATATGGGCTAAAGCCGCATATATACTTATTCGCTCGAAAATATTTTAGCAAGCTAAATATTTTAC
Source organism: uncultured Gammaproteobacteria bacterium (assembly GCA_964594385.1). Classification (GTDB taxonomy): domain Bacteria; phylum Patescibacteriota; class Patescibacteriia; order Magasanikbacterales; family GWA2-37-8; genus XYD2-FULL-39-9. Next base: position 6,079 of record CAZQLV010000028.1, read on the forward strand.
TCACTCATTTCGCATATATTAAGATATATTTTCGTTCGTTCGGAAAAAGTTAAATACATTTAACTTTTTCTCTCACTTACTTCAAATATGGAAGACAAAATTATCATAAAAAAAGCCAGGGTACATAATCTCAAAAATGTATCTCTAGAAATTCCAAAAAATAAGCTGACGGTTTTTACCGGCGTATCCGGTAGTGGTAAATCGTCACTGGCTTTTGATACCATTTTTGCCGAAGGACAACGTAGATATATAGAATCTTTGTCGCCCTATGCCCGCCAGTTTTTGGGTCAGATGGAACGGGCCGATGTCGATGAAATTACCGGTTTATCGCCGGCCATTGCGATTGGCCAGAAGGCGCTAAGTCACAATCCGCGGTCTATTGTTGGGACTCTAACCGAAATTTATGATTATTTGCGTGTGCTGTATGCCAGACTTGGCGAAGTATTTTGTCCAACCTGCGGCACCAAAATCGAAAAACTTTCGCCGGAAGAAATGATCGATATTATCATTGGGATGGCTGGGGAAGAGGAGAAAGTCCCGCCAGGGCGGGATGCTCGATTTTCTAACCAAATCAAAGATTTGGAGAAAATCGGCAAAAAATACGTCACCATTTTGTCTCCAGTCGTGCGTGGCCGTAAAGGTGAGTATTACCAAATGTTGTATGATTTTTTGAATGAAGGTTTTGATCGGGCGCGCGTAGATGGCAAAATGTATTCATTGCATGATCGCATAGAGCTCTCTCGCACCAAAGTTCATAATATTGATATTTTAATCGATAGAGTAATGATAAGCGATGAAACCCGTTTGTTTGAAGCGGTCGAAAGCGCGCTGCAGCACAGCAAAGGTTTGGTGACAATTCTTTTTAATGAGAACACCAAAAACCCTACCGAAAGATTGTTGTCCAGTCACTGGTCTTGCCCGACTGATGGTTTTTCTTTTCCGGAAATTGAACCAAGATTATTTTCTTTCAATAGTCCGGCCGGAGCGTGTCCGGCTTGCGGCGGTTTGGGAAAAGCGGAAATGTTTAGCAAAGAAATTTGTTTGGAGTGTGAAGGTAAAAGACTCAAACCCGAGGCACTGTCGGTGCGAATTAAAGGCAAAAATATTTATGAGGTGTCGGCACTCACCATAGAAGATTGCCATGGGTTTTTTAAAGACTACGAGAAAAAATTAAATGAACGCCAGCACTTGATTGCGCACAATGTCGTAAAGGAAATAAATGATCGTCTGACTTTTTTGTTGGAAGTCGGTTTAGATTATATTACCCTTATTCGTGAAGCCGAAACCTTGTCGGGCGGGGAAGCACAGCGTATTCGACTCGCTTCGCAAATCGGTTCGCATTTATCTAATACATTGTATGTGCTTGATGAACCGACGATTGGTTTGCATGAACGAGATACCGAAAGACTTATAAAAACCCTGAAGGCTTTGCGAGATGAAAATAATACCGTAATTATTGTGGAGCATGATGAGCGTACAATTAAAGAGTCTGATTATTTGGTTGATCTTGGGCCGCGAGCCGGAGAGTTGGGTGGAGAAGTGGTCTATGCTGGCAAACCCCCTCTTTTTAAGGAGGGGACTAAGGGGAGGTCAAAGACAATAACGACCTCTCCCCACCCTCTCCTTGAAAAGAGAGGGAGTGAGAGCCTCACCCTCCAATATCTCACCGGAGAAAAGAAAATCGAAGTACCCAAAAAACGTCGTTGGAAAGAAACTGAAGAAATTTCAATTATCGGAGCGAGCGCCAATAACTTAAAAAATATTAATGTTAAAATTCCGTTGCGAAAATTCGTTTGTATTTCGGGTGTGTCGGGTGGCGGCAAATCTTCGTTGCTATATGATGTGCTCTACGAAAACGTGGCTCGTATCAAAAGTCGGTTTAAAAAGCTAGAAAATGTCAGCAGTATCTCCGGCACCGAATATGTAGATAAAGCCGTGATTGTTGATCAGTCGCCCATTGGCCGCACACCGCGTTCTAACCCAGCTACGTATACTGGTATTTTTACGCCTATCCGTGATTTTTATGCCAGCCTGGAAGAATCCCGTATACGTGGCTATACGCATTCACGATTTTCATTCAATCGTCCGGGTGGGCGTTGTGAGTCATGTGAAGGGGCTGGTTTTAATACAATCGAAATGCATTTTATGCCGGCTGTCGAAGTGCCTTGTGAAGTTTGCCATGGCAAACGCTTTAGCCGCGAAACGTTGCAAGTGAAATATAAAAATAAAAATCTTGCTTTATTTCAGCCCTTATAGTTATGTTAGTAACAC
>CAZQLV010000029.1:0-8286 GCA_964594385.1 uncultured Gammaproteobacteria bacterium
GTACCAACGTTTTTATAATGCTCCGGGAGTCGGGTATATAGAGGTAAATCCACGCGAAGCCGCGGCTGGTAAATTACTGTCTAATTATATTTTGTTTAGCCGTTTAGTGACGACATTCAATGTGGTGGGCAGAACGAGTGAGATGATACCGGGTATTCAATTTGAAAAATTACGTAAAATAATTACGACCGATCGCCGCATCGGTAGCTATGGATTTTATGATAATATATATGCCGGTGGCAGCTGTTTAATCAAAGATTCCACTGCCTTGGCTTACCAGTTGGAAGTTGCCCAGAGCGATACCGCACAAATTCGTAATAGCTTGCAAGGAAATATTTTTCAATTTAATAATTTTTTTGAACGGATTGCTAAAGATGCTAATTTTTCTGTGAAAGGAAAATGTTTGGCGATTTTAGGTTTGGCATTTAAGCGTGATACTAATGATATTAGGAATTCCGGCGCTACCGATATGGTGGAAAAATTAATTAACAGTGGGGTAGAGCAGCTGCGTGTGTACGATCCGGTTGCTAACGAAATGTTTAAAAAGAATTTTGGCGATAAATACGGCAACAAAGTTTATTACTGTGCTGATGAAAAAGAAGCGTTGGCAGGTAGCGCCGCTTGTTTAATTCTTACCGACTGGCCGCAATTTAGCACTTTAGATCAATTGATTGTGGAAGCTTGTTCCACCCCTTATTTAGTTGTGGATGGGCGGCGGATGATATCGCATAGCTATAAAAGATTGCAAGAGTTAGGCTATGATATAATGGCTGTGGGTTCAGCATTTATAAAAGGAAAATAATTATTCTGTTAAAACTAAACCCCGCTCTTCGCGAAGAGCGGGGTTTAGTTTTAGTTTGAGATTTAGGCTACTACATTGACAAACTTTGTCATTTTCATAGTGCCGTCAAAGCGGCGTCTTTTGCGTTGGCTAAATTTTACTTTCCCGTTAGCCATAGAGAAGATAGTGTCATCTCCGCCTTTTTTGACATTTTTACCCGGATGAAATTTGGTACCGCGCTGGCGGATTATTACCATGCCCTTTTGTACGGCCTGGCCTTCGTGAAGCTTAACACCGAGACGTTGGGATGCGGAATCGCGTCCTAGTCGGGTAGAGCCACCTGCTTTTTTATGAGACATATATTAAAATTAACAAATAGCGATTATTGCTTAAAATAGTGTGATTATTATAGTACAAGACGCAAAACTTGTCAATATGGCCAAATCTTGGTAAAATTAAGCTAGTTATAGGCTCAAATTATATGTTTTATTCTCCCAAACTCTACTTTAAAGACCCGTGGATTTTCTGGCCATTAGTAGGGGTCGTTTTAATCCAGTTATTTGCCTGGTGGAGCCTAGTGACGGGCATACGATCCGATGTTGGCGCTATTTTTTTACATTATAATATTATTTTTGGGGTTGATTCAACCGGTAATTGGTGGCAAATATACGATATACCGCTCATTGGAATTATAGTAATTTTGTTTAATTATTTAGGTTCCTCGGCCGCTTATTTTGCGGATAAATTTTTGGCGAGGCTGCTTACTTTCTGGACATTATTTTTTCATCTATTTTTAATAATCGGTATTATTTTACTGGTAAGACTCAATTCTTAGTTTACGTGTAAATCACGGTATGGATAAATCTAAACAATCAGCCGATAGATTATTTTTATTACTTTTTGCGATTTTAATAGTGTTTGGTCTGGTGATGCTCGCTTCAGCCAGCGCCCCCATGGGTTATACCAAATTTGGCGATACTTATTTTTTTATTAAAAAACAACTATTATTCGGTATATTGCCGGGCATGGTTTTGTTTTTTATTTTAGGCAATATTAAATATAATTTATTAGAAAAATTCGGCGGAATTATTTATCTAGCATCTCTAATCATGTTATGTTTGGTTTTTGTGCCTGGTATAGGGTTAGTTATTAACGGTTCCCGAAGTTGGGCCCAGCTTATGGGGTTAAGTTTTCAACCATCCGAATTTATCAAATTAACCTTGATTATACTGCTCGCAAAACTTCTTTCTGAGGGTAGAGATTTAACCGATTGGAAAAATGGTCTCATGCCAATTTTTGCACTGCTTATGCCGGCTGTACTATTGGTGGCGGCGCAACCAGATCTCGGTACTCTTTCTATCCTAATTGTCATCATATTCGGCATGCTTTATTTGGCAAATATCCCCAAAGTTTATTTGTTGCTACTCGGTCTGCTGGGCGCGGCAGCTTTTGCCGGTTTGTTAGTAGTTGCTCCACATCGGGCGCAAAGACTGACGACTTTTTTGCATCCGGAGCTTGATCCACAAGGAATAGGTTATCAAATAAACCAAGGCTATCTGGCTGTTGGCTCGGGCGGGGTTTGGGGTTTGGGTTTGGGTCATTCCAGACAAAAATTTCAGTATTTACCCGAGGTGCAGGCGGATTCAATTTTTGCTATCATCGGCGAAGAAATGGGTTTTTTGGTTACTTCGGCGCTCGTGTTTTTAATTACCTTTCTGACACTAAGGGGCTTTAGGATCGCTAAAACGGCCCCTGACTCATTTGGCCGTTTACTTGCCGCTGGAATTATGATATGGTTTGTTTGGCAATCATTCTTAAATATTGCTACAGTTATCGGATTATTACCCCTTACCGGTGTCCCTCTGCCGTTTATCAGCCATGGCGGTTCGGCTATGCTTATAGAGTTAGCGGCGTTAGGAATTGTGGCTAATATTTCTAAATATGGTAATTACCATTAAATTATAAACTTATGCGGATTTTAATTTGTGGCGGAGCCGGCTTTATGGGCTCGCATTTTGTAAAATATATTTTGGCAACCTATCCGGATTATGAGGTGGTAAATTTTGATAAGCTAACCTATGCCGGCAATTTGGAAAATTTGCGCGAAGTGGAACATAATCCGCATTACAAATTTGTCCAGGGCGATATCTGCAACCGTGAAGAACTGTTTAAAGTAATTCAAGAAAATAACATCGAAGCGATTGTTAATTACGCTGCCGAAACGCACGTAGATAGATCTATTATGGATCCTGATGCTTTTTTACGTACAGAAATTTTGGGCACTTTTAATTTATTAGAAGCGACCAAACAGCTTGCTGTTACTAAAATGGTGCAGATTTCCACCGACGAAGTCTATGGCAGTATTGATGACGGTAGTTTTAGGGAAGATTCTCCATTTTCTCCCAACAGTCCATATGCAGCCGCCAAGGCCGGCGCCGATCATCTGTGCCAGGCGTATTGCACTACCTATAATACGCCGGTAGTCATTTCTCATAGCTGTAATTTTTATGGCACAAATCAATATCCGGAAAAATTAATACCGTTATTTATAACAAATCTTTTGGAAGGCAAAAAAGTACCGCTCTATGGTGATGGCAAAAATGTTAGAGAGTGGATTCATACCAGCGATCATTGCAGCGCGATTGATTTGCTTTTGCACAAAGCCACTCCCGGCGAAGTCTATAATATTGGTTCGGGCGTAGAGATCGAAAATATAGAATTAACTAAAATGATATTGTCCGAAATGGGAATGAGTACGGACATGATTGAAAATGTTAAAGACCGAGCTGGTCATGATAGGCGATATTCATTGGATTGCAGTAAACTTACCAGACATTTTGGTTGGCAGCCGGAAAAAGATTTTAAAGAAGGGCTCAAAGAAACAATTAATTGGTATCATGATAACCAAAATTGGTGGAAGCCATTAAAAAATGGAGAACATTTAGAATATTTTAGAAAACAATACGAAGAACGTGTATGAAAAAAATTTTAATTATTGGTAATGGTTTTTTGGGTACAAAATGCGCGACCGCTTGGCCAGATGCGGTTGTGTCGGGCAAAATACTCACTTCCGTAAAAGACGTAGAAGATTTACTAGATGAGTATAAACCGGATTCGGTATTAAATGCCGCCGGGATTGTAGGCAAACCAAATGTGGATTGGTGTGAAACGCACCAGGTAGAAACAATTGCCGGTAACACAGTGTTGCCGATTATGATCGCCGAAGCTTGCCAAAAGAAGGGTGTTTATCTTTTGCATATGGGCACGGGTTGTATTTTTTATGGTTATTCAGCCGACCCTAAAGGCTGGAAAGAAGATGATATGGCAAATCCGCTCGCAGTCTATACGCGCAGTAAATATGCCGCTGATTTGGTTTTGTCTACTTTGCCAAATGTGGGGATTGCCCGCATACGCATGCCCATAGATTCTCAACCATCACCGGCTAATTTGATTGATAAACTAGCTTCGTTTCCACGAGTGGTTGATGTTATAAATAGCGTGACGATAGTTGACGACATGATTACAGTGTTTAAGGAATTACTGGAGAAACAAGCGTCGGGAATTTTCCATGTCACTAATCCGGGAGCTATAAAACATAAAGAAATTTTGGAAATGTATAAAGAAATCGTTGATCCTACTCACACAAATGAATGGATTAGTGAGCAAGAGCTGGTGGCTTTGGGTTTGGCAAAAAAAACTAGATCAAATAATATTCTTCAATCTGGTAATTTGGAAAAACTGGGTATAAAGATGCGGCCGGTGCATGAAGCGGTGCGGGAGACATTGAAGAAATATGCGGCTTTCAAGAAAAATCAATAATATATGTATAGCCAAGAACAAAAAAGGTTATTAACTCATGTTCGGGCTATGGTTAAAAAATTATTTGCGGAGCATCCGGTCAAAGCCCATGGATTTGATCACGCGGAGCGTGTGGCGAATTGGGCTGTAATGATTGCTAAGGCAGAGGGGGCAAATATTTTTTTATCTGAAATCGCGGCCTGGCTTCATGATATTGGCAGGGTTAGGGAAGAATTTTTTGGTCATAAAAAAAGGCATCATGAACTTTCATACGAAATGTGTCAGGAATGGTTTAGGGAAGATAATAAATTTGATTTTTTGTCCAAAGCAGAAAAGCTGCAAATTTTATACGCCTTACGGTATCATTGGAATGATGAGGCAAATGATTATGTTATAGCTTGGGTATTGCGTGATGCGGATAAATTGGATGGTTTTGGTAAAAAAGGATTAAAAAGAAGTCTTGATTTTTTTGGAAATGATGAACAAAAAATAGATCTTGATTTGCGGCTGCATTATCATGCGCTGGCACATTTGCGTAGTTCCGTGGCAAAAAAAATTATAAAGGAAGAAAAAATGCTGGGGCCATTGCAAAAATATTATCGAAAGTTGTTGCAAGAAAAAATCGAGCGCGTGGAGTTATAATTTTTAAAAAATAGATTTGATATGGGTGAGTCAGAAAAGGGCAGAGGACAAGTAGACAATACAGAACTTAAAAATTCACCGGAAATAATTTTTGGTGTTGATGCTGATTTTGTTAAGCATCTAGTAAATTTAGAAGAAGCTTGTTCTGTTAATAATCCCGGTGCTATCAAAAAAATATTGGATGGTAATAAATTTGTCGAAAATATTGTTATTAGAAAAGGAGAGCGGCAGGGTGGGGTGGAGTGGTTGCAACTTTTAGAACGAGCGGAAGATGTTATTACTCAGGCAGAACTTGGAAAAAATATAAATGAAATTTTGGATCCTCAAGAACTGGCGCGATTAATTGTCTCCGCAAAATTATCTCCGTTTGCCATCGCAGAATTGGCTGCCGCTTATTATCATCTTGACAAAGATGACCAGTGTGAGCAGTTGGCAAATTTAATCACTGGATTTGAAGGTTCGGAAATAGATGCAACTTCCCGAGGTAATGCATTTAATACTCTGGGGTCACTTTATTTGCGTCAGGGAGCAGTAAAAGGATCTGTGGAGGCTAATAAGGCGGGCCTATCGTTATGGGCTAATGCCGCTAGTAGTGACCATAATGCTCAGTGGCAAAAAAGTAAATTAAAATATGGTGTTGTCATTGGTAAAATTACATCCAAAGAATTTTCTGACGCGCCTGAACAGTTATTTGCCTTACGTCGTGAGCGTGAAAAGTTAGGTGATACGTTTAATTTAGGCAGAATTGACTTGGACGCGGCTAGAGCGTTTGCGGCTCAAAATAAGAAAAAAAATGCCATTGAGTTTGCTGAGCGCGCCAAAGATCTGATGAGTAGTACAGGATACTGGAGCGGAGCCGAACAAGCAGAACAGCTCTTAGGCCAATTAAAACCAAAAAAGTAGCCTCGTTAGCTATTGACAAAACCCTTTTTTTGTGCTATACTGAACCGTTCTACATAGAAATGGTTTTTTAGTTATAGGCAATTTGTACTCGGGCGATTGAGAAATCTCAGTCGCGCGCGTGCAATTCGCACGGCGGGTTTTTGAATGCTGTACCAATAACAGCATTCGGCTCAGGCTCTCAGAGGCAATTAGGTCTTGGGAGCGGAGAACGACAATGAAGAGAATGTGTTTCAAGAATGGTCAATGGGCGTACGATGTGGTTTTGACCGACGAGCAATATGCGAGAATGCTCGCCGGCGAGTTCAAGATCGACATGGAGACGCTCGAGGGCTACAACTTGCAGGACGGCGTCCGGGCGTTCTATATGCTCGTCCTCGGTAAGTACGGACAACCCCTGTTCATCGTCGAACCGGATCGCGCCTTCGATTGCCCTTCGGGCCTGGTCTACGTCGACAAGCTCGACAAGCCGGTGGTTCCCGACCAGAAGGTCGCTGGCATCATCTGCCAAGAGGCGCTCCGAGCCAGTCTCACCAACGCCCTGAAGCAGGGCAAGCCGGTTGGTCCGAACCAGAATGGTTCGGTTCAGATCGGTGATGAGGTATGGTGGATCGCCACCCTGTTCGTGAAGGACAAGAACCGCATCTTCGGTTACGATGCGTATCTCGTTCGCGACAAGCCAGAGCAGGTGAAGGTTATCGAGCTCGGCGATCTCGACCTCTTCTAGCCCCACATGGGGCAGTTCGCCCGCCTAGGTGGGCGAACACGTAGGGTGGTGGCCAAGAGCCACCACAAGATTCCGACCCGTAGAACATAGAGGTTCTCGGGTCACGCACAAAAACAGTCTTCAACCGAAGGCTGTTTTTGTTTTATTTTTGCTTTACAACGGACGTTAAAATTGCTAAAATAACCTAACTTTTGTAAGTTTAAAATAATTTTATGCTAGACGACAAAGTCAAAATTAAGCAGTTGGACTCTCAAAATATGGTGCGAAGTATCGAACTATTAGGCAATCAGGTCGAAGAAGTCTTAGCTCAAGCAACAAAAGTAAAAGTACCGTCGTCATACAAAAAAGTAAATAATTTAGTTGTGTTGGGAATGGGTGGCTCGGCTTTGGGAGCACATGTGATTAAGTCCGTTTTTTTTAAAAATTTAAAACTGCCAGTAGAAATTGTAAATGGTTACGAAGCGCCAGGTTTTGTAAATGAAAAATCATTAGTGGTTGCTTCTAGCTATTCTGGTTCCACTGAAGAAATTGTCAGTGCTGTGGCAGGCGCCAAAAAAAAGAAAGCTAAGATTTTGGTAATTTGCTCCGGAGGAAAATTAGCGGATTGGGCAAAAAAAACTAAAACTCCGGCTTTAGTTTTTAGTGTGAATAATAATCCGTGTGGTTCGCCGCGCATGGGACTTGGATACTCAATATTCGGACAAATTGCACTGCTGGCCAATGCTGGCTTGCTGCAATTATCTGGAGTTGAAATAAAAAGTTGTCTGCAAGTTATTTCTAAATATAATAATTTGTTTGGGGTAGATAATTTAGAATCAAAAAACCCGGCTAAACAACTGGCCACCAGTCTGGTTGGCAAAAGCGTATGGTACTTGGCTTCCGAGCATTTGTCCGGCAATGCCCATATTGCTGCCAACCAAATGAACGAAAATGCCAAACGATTTGGCGGATATTTTGTTGTGCCAGAAATGAACCATCATCTGATGGAAGGCACACCGTATCCAGAAACTAATAAAACCGATTTGAAGTTTGTATTACTGGAGTCTAACTTGTATGACCAACGCATTCAGAAAAGATATGAAGTAACCAAAGAAGTTTTGAATAATAAAAAAATTGAATTTGCATCATACAAATGTCAGGAAACCAAAAAATTATTGCAAGCCTGTGAAGTTTTGGTGCTCAGCAGTTATGTAAGTTTTTACTCCGCTATGCTCCAAGGCATAGACCCGACCGCCATTCCGCTCGTTGATTTTTTTAAAGCGCAACTGAAGAAATAGTATGGATTTATCCATAATTACGGTTACCTGGAACGCGGCTGATTTAATTGAGGAACAAATTCGTTCTGTTAAAGCTGGTTGTAAGAATATTAGTTTTGAACAAATTATCGTAGACAATGCTTCTACAGATAAAACTGTAGAAATCATAGAAAAAAATTATC
>CAZQLV010000030.1:0-7970 GCA_964594385.1 uncultured Gammaproteobacteria bacterium
ATTAGCTGTATATGCATACCGACCGGAGACATATATGGAAGAAGGGAACAGTCCTATAGAAGTACTAGACGCTACCAACGCTGGAGCCGAGGGATTAGAAATATCTACTACGGAAATGCTACCTACCGTAGAAACATATCTATCGGAATTGGCTGTATATGCATATCGGCCGGAAACAAAGATTGATTCCGGATTTTTGCCTACCGGAGTTGAAGTGACTGTTACTGGAACCAGAGGATTAGAGATATCTATTACAGAGATAGTACTAGAACTTTCATTAGCTGTATATGCATACCGACCGGAGACATAAATCCAAGTAGGACTTTTACCAACCGAAGCTGAAGCAACCAATACAGGAGCATATGGATTAGCGACATCAATAACAGATATCGTATTAGAAGTATAATTCGCCGTATACGCATAATGGCCGGAGACAAATATTGAGGCGGGGCTTCTCTGACCAACGGAAACAGTAGAAATTTCTCTTGGCGCTAATGGATTAGAAATATCTACGATAGCTATGTTTGTGGAGTTAAAATCAACTACATATGCATACCGGCCGGAAACATATATAAAAACAGGGTTATTAATTCCAGGCAGAGATGTGCTGGCAACCAGAGTGGGTGTTTTAGGCTTTGCAACATCTAATACGGATAAAACACTAGAGCTATTACTTATAAAGTATGCATAATTACCAACAACATAAATTCCATAAGGGTCCTGATCAGCAGAGGTAGTGGCAATCTGGACAGGCGCGGCGGGATTGGAAATATCTACAATGGAAATATTCCCTCCTGAAGTACCAAGCACATCCGAATTTGCTACATAAGCGTACCGACCAGAGACAAAAATAGAAACCGGATTTAAACCAACTGAAGTCGTTGCAATTTGTGAAATAGTAGTGCCCGACCCAATAATATTAGAAATATTTCCTACAACTGATAATTTTTCGCTGGGGGTGCTGGTGCCAATTCCCACATTACCATTGGTTAAAATTTTCAATAAACTACTGCCGCTCGATGAAACAATGTTGACCGGGTTTAGAAGACCGGTGCCTTGCACGGTAAACGTAGAAGACACTGTACTCGTGCCCACTGCCAACGATGTGCTGATGATGCCCGTACCGGAAATATTAAAGTGGCCGGTTTGTTGGGTACCGGGAGTTGCGCCTTGCAAATTAACAAAACCCAAAGTAGTTGTCGCAACCCAGACAGGCACACCACTACCCGATGATTGTAAAATCTGACCCGAACTTCCCACCGCGGTCGCATTATATCTCGTACCATCAGAATAAATAACCGAACCATTAGCGGCAATTGTCGAAGAATTAGTGCCGCCATTAAGAATAGGCAACACACCGCTCACATCGGCAGTTAAACTCGCCGTCGTAGTTGCCCAGGTCCCGGCGGTAATCCGAACCAAACCGCTCCAGGCCTGCGTGTTTTGTCCGGTGCCGCCATAGGTAGAAGAAATCACCGTACCATTCCAAATACCCGCCGTAATTGTAGCAAACGAAGAATTACCAAAAACATTTAAAGCAGTGAGAATAGTGGAAGTCCTGATGGTAGTGCTATTAAACGTAAAATTGCCCAGACTATCTGATTCGGGAATATAGGGTGTGGTCGAAATTGTATTTATGCCTATACCGTCTATATAATGGGCATTAAAGGCATATGGGACCGAAGTAATTCTTTTTCGAGGAGTCAGCGTGTCTGAACCCACTCTCACTTCCAAATAAACTGAGCCGTTATTTTGAAAAATAGCCGGATCAAGCGAATTGGTGCCCGTATCACCTAAATTTATACTAAACAATCCTTGCGAGGGTGTGGTGCTGACTGCCTGCGGAGAACCAACTGTACCGCTCGCTGTATACAAAGCTGTGCCACCGCTGAGAGAATCATACAAAATAAAATACATGTTTTGCGTAGTGGTGGCTAACTTGGTACCAACCAATAATTTACCTTGATAGGTAATAATGGACGGCGCCGTGGCAGCCAAGGCCTTCTTGGACAAAAAGGCAGCAAAAATAAAAAACAAAACTACACCAAATATCAAAAAAATGGGAAGCATTTTCTTCGTTCTCGCCTTTCGATTTTTTTCCTCCATAACTATCTTTTTTATATATACATTATACAACTTTTTGATTGATTATCCTATTAAAAAATACACCCCTTAAGGTGTGGATAACTAAACAAAAAATTGGTTCTATTTTCTTTTCCTAAACAAGGCAAAACCAAGCAATAAAACAAGAGCTGCCGCCAGCACCACAGCGGTTATTTTGCTCCACTGTGGAAAATACCAAATATAAGAAATAGCTGAGACGGTTTGGTTGGTAATACCATACTTTATCATGACACTCGCTTGATACAAACCCGGCAGACTTAAGGCATTATTTAGAGCAGTTATCGGTGCTAACACTCGCTGTGATCCGACTAACAACTTGTTTCCTAACACTATCGGCTCCGAAACAATTTCTTCGCCGCGCCAATTTTTTATACTTATGACACCTTGCTTTAGCGGCACTTCTACCGTGCCATTATTCTGTAATGTTAGATTAAATTTCCAATTATGTTCGTCAGCGATGTCTATTTTTTCCCATTTTTCTATAATTAAAGATTCATTCACAACACCGGTCACTTGCATCGTAACCAAAGATATTAATCTAGAATTTAAGCCGCCTTGCGTGGCAATCAGCGGCTCAACTGCAAATCCGACATAGTGAGAACCAGGCGAAGCATCCTGCGGAGTTTTGATAATAAAATTTACCGACTTTGTTTCACCGGATTTTATTTTAACCATATTATCTTCGGGATACACCCAATTTTCCGCCTCTTCAACGCCTCTGCCAAAAATCGGTTCCCCGGCCTCATTTTGCTCTACACCCAAAACACTCAATTTAAACGTTAAATCAATTTTTTCAGAATTAAATATTTTTACCACGGCGGTTTGCGTGGCACCCGGATCGATTGTAAGTAGCATCCTTACCGGAGTAATCGCAAAAGCATGAACGGGCTGGGCCACAACAAAAAAAGCAAGGGTGGCTAATAAAAAAATAAATTTGTTTACTTTTGACATACATCTGTTTAAACCTGCCTACCGGCAGGCAGGTCTGTGTTAAATATTGGTAGAAGCGGACACCGTAATTGATTGACTAAGCGATCCGGCCGAACTGCTGCCGCTAACAGCCGCTTTAAAAGTCACCACGGTCTGCACGCTGGTAACCGGCGTACTAGACGAAGCTAATGTCAAACCGGCAGTAATCGCTCTATCATCGGCAAACGCGGCATCGGTTCCACTGACCGCTACTCCATATTCTTCGGTGCCGGTGGTAACTGAGCCATCCGACACCGCGGCCAGCGACGTACCACTCACACTACCAATTGACAACACATAGCCACTATCCGCATCGGCCGTTACCGACAGCGACGTGGTGGCAATGGAAACCTGAGAGGTACTTAAGGTGCCCAAATCAATATTAGAATTGCCAATATCTATGGCCAAAACACTCCAATCCATAGCCTGGTAGCCGCTAATTACTTGATAGGCACTGCTTGTAGAAGACCCGGCTGGCGACTCACCCACTGTATCTTGTAAATTATATGTACTGCTCGTACTAAGCACTCCACCGTCATTTATACTGTCGGCAAAAATTGTATAGTTACTAGAAGACATGGTACCAAAAGACACGGAAGGAAAAGCAAATACTCCCAATAAAAAAATAATTATAGTCGCGCCTAGTGTTCGCATACGGTATTATTTTATTTTTCTCCCACCAATGATTTTATCTTATCAACAATATCTTTATTACCCGGATTTAAATCTTTGACTTTATAATAATATTCCAATGCCTGAGTTTTATCACCGCGATTTTCGTATAACAACCCCAGACTATAGAGCACGTTGGAGTAAGTCGGTTGTAGTCGCACTGCCTCCAGCCATAATTTTTCCGCGTCGTCTTTATCCCCTTTCTGACCGCGATTATACAATAATCTGCCAAAATTAAATAATACTTCCGGATTATTATTTACCCCGGCTTGCAAAATATTTTTATAAACTGCTACGGCTTTATCGACTTCTTTGTTTGATTCATAGGCGCTTGCCAAACTAACATACGCCCCCACATAATCATTTTTTAAGCTCCCCGCTTTTTGATAATACTCAATCGCTTTGGCAAAATTATTTTGTAACATGTAATTATTACCTATACGCCACGGGAGTATCGGATTAGTCGGCTCAAGATCACTCGCTGTATCTAACGATTTAATTGCCCAATCCGTAGCGTCGGGCACGAGCGCGGCCGTATTTTCGTACATTGTGGCCAAATTTTCCCAAATAGCTACAGAGTGGGGAGAAATATCTGTGGCTGTTTTTGATTCATTGACCGCTTTGGACAGCAGATCTGTAATATCTTGAACATTTGGGCTAGTCTGTTTAGAAAGTTTGCTGGCCTGAATCAAATATGCGTTGGCCAAAGCTGTATGATAAATATCTGCGCCCCGACGCAACGATAACACAGTTGCTAAATCCGTTTGTGTTTTTGTATAATCGGCATCTTGCAAAGCGGCCACAAACGCTTGATCAGCAACATAAAATCTGGCACCCAAAATGCCAACCATCACTACCACAGCCACCGCCACAATTGCACTAAAAGAAAAAGCCAAATTATACTGCGGCGTATCTTCCAAAACAACATACCTGTCGGTTACAACTTTATGCCCCAACAACGACAATCCGGAAATTATGAGTCCTAATAGCAACCACCACAAAACCCACAAAGAGGCGCCATAAAAATTTGTAAAAAATCCGACGCATAATACCACCCACGCGACTACTACCAAAAGTACATCCATGCGCAAATTGCTTTTGCTTAAATTAAGACTTAGAGAAATACCAAAACTAGTGCCGCGCGCTTTAAACCAAGTATTAAATACATACCCCAAAACAAATAAAAATATAAATGTCAGCCCAAGTATAAGCAGCAATCCCCCTTCGGAAAGAATTGCGAAAAATGAATTGAGTGGCTGAGTGAATCGCAACGACCACGCGGTTGGATGATAATTAAATTCCACAGGTCTAAATTTAGAAAAATCCGAAGCAAACGTTCCCAGTCCGCTGCCAATCAAAAAGTTTTTTGCTCCGGAAAACAACACTTCTTTAGTAATTGTCCAGGACGGTTTGCTATCCAGCGCCACTTCCGCTGGCATAGCCGATTGCAAAAATTTTGGACTGCCAAAAATAATAAAAACGCAGGTAATTATCAGCAACCCAAATAATACACATAGCCATTCTACTCTGGCATTTTGCAAAAAACTAACCCCCAATAATAATAGCAAAATCAGTCCGATCAGCATCACCCACCAAAAATAAGCAAATCCCATCACAAGCAACACACCTAGCGAAAGCAGCATGATAAAAAAATAAAACAGGGCGCGTATGATCGTAATATTTTTTTTAATCAGTGAACCGGCCGCGATTACAAACAGTGGCATTACCCACAAACCAAACGAGCTATTAATGCCATCTACGGTATTCCAAGTTTGCGAAAAAAATGGCAAATTAATTCCAAAAGTTGTTTTTAAAATAAATAAAAGAGAGACGAGTCCCCCGCTTACCAATGCAACATCCAGAGCTCCGCGCCACCGTTCGGGCGTGTTAACAGAATTGATGATAACAAAATAAAATAAAACTAAAAAAAGCAAAAATACAAAATTAAAAACAAAATATTCGGTGCGCCCTAAGAAACTGTCGTACACGTTTGCCGAAAAGAAAGACGAAACAATAGCCGTTAGTAAAAAAACCAACAATGGAACATCCAACATTGATTGACGGTAGTGAACTTTTTTGGAAATGATTGTTTTTATGGAAAAGAAAAGTAAATTACAAAGCAACAGTCCGATAAAAAGATATTCTTTAGACAAAATATAAGCATTAAGCAAATTCTTATCTATAAACAGCGGGACGAACAATATATTTAATAAAATAAAACCATACGAAATACGATCTAAAGTTTTGAGCAGTTTTTCGTTGTGCGTGGGCATAAAAAATAAGATATTAATGAGGGAATTATAGCATGTTTAGTACATTTTAACAAAAATCCGACCACCCTCAATTTCAAATGGGTGTGGTCGGAAGAATTCAATCCGCCTTGTCTGGTGACATAGCGGAAATATAGCTAATTAATTGTTACGTTCGTTGAGCGTGCCCACAAGCGGCACACCCATGTTGCCAACGGGGATGTAGATCGTCGTATGATTTGGCGACAAAACCATCGCCTTCTCGGCCTCGATGGCCTCGTGCTGAATGTACAGCGGAGTGAGCTTAGCCTTGACGATATCCATGGCGCCGGCAATACCTTCGGCTTCAACAATGCGCATAGCCTTGGTCTGCTCAGCAATCTTGAGTTCAGTTGTCTTTTGCTCAAGGACCTGAGTCATGGCCATCTTCTTGGCCACAGCATCGGCGACTTCAGCAGGATACTGAATATTGCCGACAACGACACTGGCAACTTCAAATGGCGTATCCTCGGTAAGCGTCTTGATGCGAGCAAAGACAGCTTCGCCTACAGGCGTAATCTTGTCTTTGATCTCCAATCCATTGAGCCTCTGAATCTCGTCACGGGCGTAGGTACGCAGTGGTTCCTTGACGAAGTTGTCATAGGCGGCCTTCACGACCTCATTGGGATTGTCATTTTTGACGAGAGTACTGTACTTCTCGACGAACTCCCGCACAAGCTCGCGCTTGACCTTCCAAACAAGATGTACCCTGAATCCGATCTTCAGGTTGTCCTTGGATAGGACAGAATTTTCGCCGGTGAAATCTTCGGTATAAGTGTACGGCGTAATACTGATATTTATCACCGACAACTGCCAGGTTCGTCCTGGCGATGATGGCCCGGTCTGAAGACCATAGTACTCTGTCTTGCCGAAGACCGCGCCTTGAGTGAGGTAGCCAACATACCCTGCTGGTGTTTCTGGGTTGTGTGACCCACAGGTCCAACCGACGAAACAGAAAAGCGGGAGGAGAAGCAACACACCAATTTGTGCCAATCTTTTCGCAATCATGAAGTGCCTCCTGTCAAACTGCTGTTTCTCTGCGATATTTTCGCAAAGATCCTGTGGGTAACTCCCAACAGAATTAATGATTTTAACAAGGATTAGGTTAAAAGTCAAGGGTCGGCAGGTTTAAAAATATGACTTGACATTACTCGCATTAATTATTTATAATAAGTATGTTCCCTTCAACAACAGAATGTTACCTGTGAAACATTATGAATAAACCCATATCCCCTTCTTTGGATTTCATCGCCGGGCTTATAAGCAGTGGCGGGACTTTTATGTGGGTAAAACAAAAACAAACCTACGTTCCGGTTTTTCAGATCAAAATGCCTATCTCCGAACGCCCACTCTTAGAAATGATAGAAACTAAACTTGGACTCAGAGAAACAATATACGAATATAAATACGCCAACAGGCAGTATTTGCTTCTTCTTATAAGAAGACGGTCGGTGATAGAAAATGTGATTATACCTACTTTTGATGGGCGTTTGTTTGGGAGCAAACAGGCTCAGTTTGAGGCATGGAAGAATAAGTACTACGAGCGTAAGCTCTCTTTTATTTATAAACATTATAGGTAAATGTTTCGTGTGAAACAAATTTATTCTTTCCACCTTTTGTAAACAAAAACATTTGTCACCCCATTTTGTCAGCAAAACGGGGTGACACCCCAAAACTGCCTCGCGGATGTCTTATTCCGCTACTGCCAATCGGTTCGGGATTTACTCGGACAGTCAATCAGCATATACCTAATGACTGTCCGTCCCATTCGCCTAGGCGAATGGGACCGTTCACCACTCACCGTGGCCAGTAGCATCATTCGCCATAAGCTCGGTAGCGAACGTTGGACGGCGATTGTCGATCGTCGGTGTCCGGGCGAACATTGGAATTATGAGGTTAGCAGACAGAGATGAACCG
>CAZQLV010000031.1:0-7969 GCA_964594385.1 uncultured Gammaproteobacteria bacterium
AGCGCCGTGCCGACTCGGAGCACCTGAAAAACCGCCTCGTGATTGACGACCGGAAGCGTGCCCGGGTGCGCGAGACAGACGGGACAGATGTTGACGTTGGGCCGAGTTTCATCGGCATCATTTTTGGAATTGCAGAACATCTTCGTCGAGGTCTTGAGCTCGGCGTGAATTTCCAATCCGATGGTAGTTAGGTACTTTGACATCTGATGCTCCCTCCCCGAGAAAATAATCTGCCATATCTTGGTTTGTGTTATGGTATGCAACTGGCTACGATAGAATTTGCTCGCCATGTGCTCGGCTACAGCGATGCGCATACGGTAGAATGTAATCCAAAAAGCAAAAATTTAATTATCAATGTAAATTTGGCGCAGGCTGATAACATAAAAAACGAACGCTATGGCGGCACGATGAGACTCGGCGCCTACGATTGTGATCTAAAGCCCGGCACCATTGCCCACAATTTGTATAAAGCCGACAAAATCAGTGAACGTCATCGCCATCGCTATGAATTTGATAATAAGTATAAAGAAGAAATAGAAAAAAACGGTATGATTGTTTCAGGAGTTAACCCACAATCAAATTTGGTAGAAATTATTGAATTAAAAAAACACCCGTATTTTGTTGGTGTGCAATTTCATCCGGAATTTAAATCAAGATTCTTACATCCACATCCATTGTTTGTCGGGCTAGTGAAGGCGGCTTTGAAAAAGTAGTTTTATCTCCCCGCGAATCGCAGGACAGTATTAATAGTGCGAAGTAGTATAGAGATATCCAACGTAAAGTTTCGGTTTTTGATGTAGTATAAATCGTATTCTAGTTTTTTTAGATTTTCTTCAATTGTACCGTAGTAGGACTCATGCACCTGGGCCCAACCGGTAAGTCCGGGTTTGATTAAATGCCGCAATGAATAAAACGGCATTTGTTTAGTAATTTGCTCAACAAATTCAGGGCGTTCAGGGCGAGGACCAATAAAAGACATCTGGCCTTTAAGGATATTAATAAATTGCGGTATTTCATCTATGCGGGTCAGGCGCAAAATTTTTCCTACTGAAGTAATGCGAGTATCTTTGGTTGCGGCAAACTGTGGGCCATTAGTTTCGGCGCTGCCGTCGGCCGAGAGCGATTTCATGGTGCGATATTTGTAAACTTTAAAAATTATTCCACCTCGACCAACGCGGTCTTGCGAAAAAAATATTTTACCTTTGGAATTTAATTTGGTTGCTAGTGCCACCAGAGGAAAAGTGATAATAAAAAATAGGCCGACGAAAACCGCTAAAATATAATCCGTTAAAATACGAAAACGGTCATAAATTTTTTTCTGCTGTTCTTGTAAATGCGCCACAAACCAACCTTCGGAAAAAGTAAATGGGGGAATACGGCTCATCACCAATTCATAAAAATTGGAAAGACTTACTATGCTAATTTGTTGAAATAGACTGTTGTAAAGTTCTTTTAGAAGTTCGCCATTAGTCGCCATATGCGGCGAAAGCACAATGATATTTACGGGTTCTTTATTTTGATTTTTTATTTCCGCGATTGTATTACCTGTAATTACCCCATGTTCCTGGAGCCAAGATGTGAATGCAGCGCCTTCATTTTCAGAGATTAAACCGGCTACACGATATCCGGATTGTGGCTCTTTTTTAATTTTTTCCATCAGTTCTTTGACTTCCGGAGTTAAACCGGCAAAAACCACATTATATTTTAAATTGATAGCGATAAATTTGTTATAACAAAAACGCCATAAAGAGATAAGTCCAAAACCTGCCAAAGTGGTAAGGACTAAGATCGTTTTTGGAGAAATTGATTGTCTAGGATTGATATAAAAATAAATGATGCCAAAAATAGCCCAAACTAAAGCGCTAGCAATAATTCTTTGATAAAAAGGCCAGGAGTTTTTGGCTTTAGTGACATCGTATAATCCGGCGATAAACATAATTATCGCAGCTAAAAAAAATAACCAAGTCATCGGGGACAAAAGGTCGAAAAAGTTTTCTCCGGGAGCAGACCAATAGCGCAAAAAAATAGCCGCATAAAGGCCAAGGTATAAACTAATGGCATCTCCAAACCAAAGAGTTATTTGTTTTAAACGATACATAAACAGTGATATAATAAGCCTGCTATGTTTAGATTCTACCATAATTTAGCCAAAAAATCAAGAGTAGCCCAGTTGATTATAGCAACCAGTTGTTTGTTGTGGGGGAATGTAGTTTTGGCTAAAACACCCAATGATCCTAAGTATTCTTATCAAGAAGACTTTTATAATCAAATTGATGCTCCGCAAGCCTGGGACTATACGACTGGTACCAGCAGTGTAATAGTGGCAGTCATAGATGTAGGAGTGGATATTGATAATAAAGATCTAAAAAATAATATTTGGACAAATCCCAAAGAAATTCCCGGAAATGGTATTGATGATGATAATAACGGTTACGTAGACGATATTAATGGTTGGAATTTTGTAGAACATAATAATGACATAGGCATTTCTTTTATTAAACCGGATGATGATTCCGGAGCTGTTAACCATGGTACTATTTTGGCCGGTCTGATTGGCGCTGAAGGGGATAATAATACCTTGGGTACCGGACTTAATTGGCATATAAAAATCATGCCGATTCGGGCTATTGATAATGCCGGAAGCGGCGTATTGGCCAATGTAGATAAGGCGGTCAATTACGCCGTAGATAATGGCGCTAACATAATTAGTATTAGTTTTGTCGGATTGGATACATACCCAGATTTAACCGATGCGATATTTAGAGCTTATAGGAAGGGTGTGTTGGTAGTAGCTGCTGCCGGCAATAGCCGTAACGATAACACTGGCAATGAAAATTTAACAAAAGTAAAACAATATCCAGTATGTTTGGATGCAGGATCTAATGAAAATTGGGTTTTGGGTGTAGCGTCAGTTGATACAAACGATCATCTAAGTGATTTTACCGATTATGGTAATTGTATTGATATTTCCGCTCCGGGAGAAAATATTTTTAGTACTCAAAAATATGCCACTCAATATGGCTTTAATTATGATTTTGGTGGCGCCTGGTTTGGCACTTCTTTTTCGGCGCCGCTCGTTGCTGGCGCAGCCGCTTTGGTAAAATCTATTCGTCCGGATTGGGGGCCAAAACAAATTATTGATACGTTATTGCGCAGCGCCGATGATATAGACCCTCTTAATCCCGGTTTTGCCGGACAAATGGGCTATGGACGACTTAATGTTGGTAAAGCTGTGGCGCTAGCTGAAGCATCAAAAAATATTCCGCCACCAGCGCCAGTAGTATATACAGTTAAATTAATTACTAATAAAAAAATATTCACCGCGCAAGTTTTAGCCGATGGCCAGGTTGCGCATGAATTTCCGTTAAATAATTATGCGGCTAAATTTTCTAAATGGGCAGTGACCGAAGATTTATTTGTTTTTGCCAGGTGGAGTAAAAATAAAATAATTATTGATGCCTGGGATTTGTCCGGTAATAAAAAATTATCTAATTTTGATTTGCCCGGATTTGTAGCGTTGTCTGACCTAAAAATTCAAAATTTGTGGGGTGATAGCCCTAACCCGGTTTTGTTTGTGAAAAAGGGGAAGGTAAACCAGAAAATTATTATTGATGTGCCGAGTATGAGTTGGAAGGTGGAGTGAGTTGACAGATAGCTTATTTTTTAGTATGTTTTAAAGCTCTCCTCATAAGAGGGAGAACTGGGCCCCGGGAAGGGGCAAAATGCTTTTCCGGCTTTCAGTCGGAAGGAGAATGAACATGCCGAAGTATAGTGATTGGACTCTGGGCCAGATCGAGGCACTTATTAATGCAGTTGGTGGTGATGAGGCCGCACGCGCTGTGCTCCGCAATGAGTCCAAGCTCATAGTCGTCCCGCATGATCTATTCTATACCGCCAGTACCATCAGGTTTCGACCGCTAACGAACTTTGTCGCCCGCGACTTTTTCAAGGTGAGCGCTGGAAACAATTCGTCAGTCAATATCTCCCATATTGAAGTCGATTTGCTTAAAGGGAAGGAGTATAGGGAGGATTTTCCTACTTTCTTTCTCGACCATAGCAAAGATCGGTCTGTGACAACGGAGAGAATTCCTAGCGATGGTGCATATCGTACTCTTGGTGAGAATGGTAGTTGCGGAAATGTTCTGCGTTATCAGACGCTGAACAAGGCTGCGTCACACGCTGTAATTATGAGCTGGCTTGGTGGCGAGGTCAAGGTTGAGACGACCCTAGCTGAGATTGCCGCTCTCATGCAGATTCAGGCCAATGGAGAGCAGGGCGCTCTCCTAATCGATCGCCAAGGCATAAACATTTTTTTTGTTCGCGATACCAATGGAGTTCTGCGTGTGGTGCACATTTCTTGGGGTTTTATGTCTCAGGCTGGCTGGAGCGTAAGTGCTAGAGTATTTGGTGGTGGAAGTGAGTATGCCTCGGGCCATCGAGTGTTTTCTCGTGGTTCGTGAATCAGAGCCGTTTTAGATTTTTCCGTCCGTTTTGGTTCACAATGGTGTTGAATCGAGGCGGGCGGTTTTTGATTTTATATATTGTCAGTAGTTGTAGTTAATGGTACAATTTAACTATTAGTCTATGTTTTAAAATTGTATATGGGCTAAAGCCGCATATATACTCATTCACTCGGAAATATCCAGATTCAATATTTATAATTCGCAAGCGATTATAAATATCTCACTGGCTATTTCACTCATTCATTTCGCATATGGACACCCCTATTTTTGAGAAAAAAAACGTATTGGTTACCGGTGGTGCCGGGTTTATTGGTTCGCATTTGTGCGAACGATTGCTTAAGGAAGCCAAAGTAATTTGTTTGGATGACTTTTCCAATTCTTCGCCAAATAACATTAAGCACTTGTTGCAATATCCGGATTTTGAATTTATAAAATGTGATGTAAATCAGCCGATAGATTTGGATAAATTTGAAGAGTTAGAAAAATTTAGAGTCAAATTTCAAGGCATTCAGGAAATTTATCATCTCGCTTGCCCCACCAGCCCCAAAGATTTTGAAAAATTAAAAATGAAATCACTGCAAGCCAATTCTTCGTCAATGATTAACACTTTAGATTTGGCCGTAAAATACAAAGCCAAATATGTGTTTACCTCTAGTTCAGTAGTTTATGGCAGCGCCGTTAACGAGAAATCGATTTTTAAGGAAAGCGATCAAGGTATGGTGGATCATCTTTCGCCACGCGCTTGCTACGATGAGGGGAAACGTTTTGCCGAGACCTGTGTGGCTACGTATCGCCAAGTTTATGGCATAGATGCCAAAATCGCCAGAGTCTTCACTACCTATGGTCCGCACATGAAAATTTTTGAAGGCCAGATGATCCCGGATTTTATTATCAGCGCTTTGTCGGGCAAAGATTTAATTATCAACGGCGATGAAAGTTTTTTTACCTCACTTTGTTATATCACCGATTTGGTAGATGGGCTCGTGCGGCTGATGGCCAGTACGCCCGATGTGCAAATTGTTAATTTAGGCAATGACAAAATAACCAAAATGGTAGATGTGGCCAAAAGTATTATAGAATCCACTAATTCTTCCTCGCAAATTGTGTTTGAAAAACCGTTATTATTTTTGACTCGTAAAGGCGCGCCTGACTTAACCTATGCCAGAGATGTATTGGGCTGGTTGCCGCTGGTGCGCTTGCAAGACGGTTTAGAAAAAACTATTGATTATACAATTGCTAATAAAGAAGCATTGCTGTTTGATCATGGATATTAAAAAGTACAATCGATATGTTATTTATTCGCTACAGGTGCGCACGCCCGCAACGGTCGCACGGCACGCAAGCGGCTTCGCTTCATAAATAACGTATCAATTCTATCAACAAGCAGAGGTCTTATGTTGTTTATCATAGTTCCCGCCTATAATGAAGAAAAGACTATTGGTCGCGTGATTAGCGACCTTTTTGAACACGGATTAAAACAGATTGAAAACGGGATTACGCAGATGAAAATTGTCGTTGTAGATGATGGGTCAACTGATAATACGGCCGAAGTTGCTCGACAAGCGGGCGCAATTGTGTTGCAGCATGAAGTCAATCGAGGTCAAGGGGCGGCTTTGCAAACCGGTAATGAATTTGCTTTGCAGCAAGGAGCCAGTACAGTTGTGCATTTTGACGCTGATGGACAATTTAATCCGGCCGATATACAATCCGCCTTAGAGGCTATGCAGACTAAGAGGGTGGATGTTTTACTTGGCTCTCGTTTTTTGGATAATCGTTCCAAAATGCCTTGGACAAAAAAGTATATATTATTGCCCGTGAGTCGCTTTATCAATTGGCTGCTTACCGGACTCAAATTAAGCGACGCGCATAACGGTTTTCGGATTTTGTCGCGAAATGCTTTGCAGAAAATTAAAATTTCTCAAGATCGAATGGCTCATAACTCGGAAATTGTAAAACAAATTAAAGAACAAAATTTATCTTTTATGGAACATCCGGTAGAAGTTACCTATGTGGAATATGGTCAGGGAGTTGATGGAGGCTTAAAAATTTTGCAAGATATTGTAGCGGCTAAATTTTTGAAATAATATGTTTCTTATTCAAGTTTTGCTCGTAATTTTTTTTCTCTTCGCGCTCCTCAAAGTCATTGCTCGTTTTCGGGCCGGTGATTTACGTGTGGTAGACACAGTGGGCTGGTCTATATTTTGGTTGGCGGCCACTATCGTAGTTTTATTGCCAAATTCTACCGCCCAAATAGCCAAAATTGTCGGTATTGGTCGCGGCGCCGATTTGGTAGTCTATGTCGCTTTGGCTGGTATATTTTTTATTATTTTTAAATTGATGGTAAAAATTGAATTGTTAAACAAGCAAATTACCATTCTCACCAGAAAAATTTCTTTACAGGACAAGGATAAACCTTTAGTTTAAACAAGTATGTCCAAGATAGCGTATGTAGTTTCTACATTCTCGCCGCAATTGGGCGGTATGGGCGCGGTCTGTGAAGCCGAAGCTCGAGAAATGGCCAGGCTTGGTCATGACGTTACGGTTTTTACGTTGCAATATTCCAGCCACATTAATTACGCGGGTAACACCCAACAATTTCCATTTACGGTTGTAATTCTTAAGCCGCTACTCAAATTTGGCGATGCCGGACTGGTGCCACAACTAATAAAAAAAATAAATAATAATTTTGATTTTGTTCATCTGCATTATCCTTTTTATGGCGGAGCCGAGTGGCTATATTTTATCAAGATACCGCTCGTGATTACCTACCATATGGATGCGCAGGCAAGGGGGCTGAAATTTTTTATTCAAAAAGTATATGATTTAATTTGGCCAAAATTATTATTCGCGAAAGCTAAAAAAATAATTATAGTCAGTCCAGAATTCAGGCATTCAAAATATTTGCAAAAAATTCTGCCGGAAAAAATTGTTGAAATAAGTAACGGTATAAACTTAGATATTTTTAAACCGCAACCTGCCGATTTGGCGACCTTAGGTATAGAACAACTAAGAAATAAAAAAATTATATTATTTGCCGGTAATTTATTGCCCTTAAAAAGACTAGACTTATTAATTCAGGCCATCAAATTATTACGCAATCCGGACGTGGCGCTGCTCGTAGTTGGTGGCGGTCCAAACTTAGAAAAATATAAACAATTAGTAAATAATGAACAGATGGCGGAGCAGGTTAATTTTGTTGGACCGTGTAATGATATAATAAAAATGGCTGGATATTATAATGCCGCCTATGCTGTGGCTGTGCCATCGGATTACGAATCGTTTTCGCTTGTGACGGTCGAGGCTCAGGCGAGCGGAGCGATCGTGGTGGCGAGTGCTATTCCGGCCCTGGTAAACAAGATAACCGACGGTCGGGATGGTTTTCTGTTCGAGCCTGGTTCAGTGAAGAGCTTGGCCGAAAAAATTAATCGGGTCTTAGCATTGTCGGTTTCGGATCGTCGGCACATCGAAAAAGCGGCGCGGGCGCGGGCGCTGCACTATGCGCTCGA
>CAZQLV010000032.1:0-7935 GCA_964594385.1 uncultured Gammaproteobacteria bacterium
GGATCATAAGCAATATCTTGAATCAAAACTTTGCCATCGGCTTTATTATCCAATGTCAAATCAATCAAGCTGGCCTCACCGGCTTCATCGTATAATTTTACAAATTCGTCATAATTGACAGTGAGAGATGTGGCATTATTTCCCATGCCATAAACTACCGCTGGCAATACGATTTTGCTACGGACTTTTTCCCCCTTAATTGTGCGAGTCGTGGCGGATAATGCTAAAGACATATTGATTTAGCGAAATCACGCAGGGTAACGTCCTTTGAAACCCGGCGCTTATTAAATTTTAAAATCTGAACTATATATAAATTGCCTGCCTTCTATAATTTCATCTATAGATAATGGCGATATATTGTGTAATTTTTGCACATCTTGAAAACTCAAATCAGTGATCATCCCTACCGTGCTAATACCTTTTGGCAGTGTCATTACCATAGCCATAAAGTGGCTTTGGCAACTCTCGCAGGTAAAGTGCACAAATTTGGCTTCGCTTTCATTTGCAAATAATTTGATCGCTTCTGATTTGTAATCAGAGTTACAAACCGGGCAACGACTGATAAATTTTAAGCTTTTTCGCCAGGAATCCGGCTTGTCGCTCTTGGGCAACATATATTTTTGTATGCCTTATTCTAAAGGATTTTAGAAAAAATGTCAAGATCCAATATAAATTCTTCCCGCCTCGTTTATACCTAAGCAAAAACGAGGCGGGGTCTTAAGCTCTTCCAACTCTGTCCCTACTCTTCACAAGATGGACAGCCTGTCGGTTTCCTTGGCCAGTGCCACGAAGGCGTAGATGCTCCCGTAGAGAACGGCATATTAGTGAGACGATCAAGTCTAAGCCCGTCCTTGTTAGGCGCTACAAGCAAACAATCCCCATCACTGTAGGCTGTTATAACTACCGCACTCACATGTCTGACTTCTCCTCCACTTTGATTTCCCTCCTGAAAACAACAACATACCATGTCACCGGCAATAGGTCTGCGGAAGTTCATATCATTATATGTAGTCATGGCTGCCCCCCCCTTCTCTATCTCACCCGAGCAATGGGTGAAAACCGTGGATAGGTTGCCCGTCTTAGCCCGATAGACATATAAACAATACAGGCAACCAAAATCAAAATACCCAGATAGGTTAGCATGTCTTCCTCCTTGGTTGAGGCTTTATTATACGAATTTTAAAATTTACGTCAAGACAAAACCTAATACTTACGTACCATCATACTCTCCAAAATACCCACCAACAATAAATTAATTACTAAAGAAGATCCGCCATAACTTACAAATGGCAAAGTAACCCCAGTAATGGGAAGCAGACCCAAGTTGGCGCCCATGTTGGTAACGAGCTGCACAAAAAATAGAATAAGCACGCCGGTGGCCGTGGCCGCCACAAAATCATCATCGGAATTTTTGATTATCAAAAGTAATCGCCAAAACAAAATAGCAAATAATGCCAACATCGCTACCACTCCGGCAAAACCAAGCTCCTCACCAATTACCGAAAAAACAAAGTCGGTTTGGGCTTCGGGCAAAAACCGTAATTGACTCTGAGAGCCAAATCCTAATCCCCGACCAAAGAACTGGCCGGCGCCAATGGCAATTGTAGACTGAGCTATATTATAGCCGCTGCCTAATGGGTCGCGCCCCGGATTGATAAAATTAGCTACACGATCTTTTTGATATGGTTTCAAAAAGAAAAACCAGCTGCTCACGGCCAGCAAAACTACTAACATGGTAAAACCTATCATATATAAACGCCGCGCCCCTACCGCCCAAATCATACCAAACCAAATGGTGCCCAGTACGAGCGCCGAACCCAAGTCTGGCTGCTTCATTATCAAAACAATAAATAATAAGGTGACGATACCCGTACCGAAAAAAAATAAGGCCCGATCAAACCGACGGCCAAATCTGGACACGATGTAGGCAATCATCAGGATCAAACCGATTTTGGCCATTTCCACCGGCTGAAAAGAAAAGCCAAATAACGAAAACCAGCCTTTAGTACCGCGGATAGTTTGGCCAAATACTAATACGCCCGCTAACAATAACAGCGATAATAAATACCACCATTTTGCCAAATAACGCCAGAGGATATGTTGGCTGGTAGCGGCAACAAATAATAATGCCAAGCCCACCCCAAAAGCCAACAGTTGTTTTTTAAAATAAAATAATTCGCTGCCGCGAGACAAGTCCACACTATAGACCGAAGCTAGCCCCATCATCACCAAAAAAACTACGCAGACAAAAAGTTGCCAATCAAAACTACGCGGCGATAATTTTTGTAAATCCAGCATACAACAGTTTAGGGAGCGTACACCGAAGTATCATACACATTGATAATCGGATAGACGGCGATTTCGGAGATATTTAAATTGGGGACAAAGTTACGCAGATCTATATTTTTTGTTTCCAAAGAGTTGATGGACTCTAGATGTAGAGGGAGAATACCAACCATTTGTCCATTTTGCAACAAGGCCACATAAAAATCCGGAGCCACATAGCTATACGGGCTGGCATTAGTTAATTTAAATTGTAGCGCGTCGGCATTGTTGCCCGTTTGCGCCAAACCTTTTACAAAAACAAAATCGCTTACTTGAAAATTTAATCTATAGGTCTGATAACTAACCGTATCCGGAATTTCATGATTGGGAATGCGTTCGTATTTTACATTTTCCAACACAACCGCGGGCGCGCCGCCCGTGCCATTGTCTATTCCCAGCTTGGCTACAAAACGGCTCTCACCGGGGAGTAAAAAAGTTTTTTGCAGCGAGGTGGTGACGCCATCAATGACAAAATAATAATTAAACCAAACCACAAACCGACTATTCGGATTAACTAGTTCGGCGACTGCGTCATATTTATTTTCTCGGCTGGAAAAAATTTGCGTGTTCAAAACCTGCACCGGCTGCGCGGCAAAGTGATCATGAATGCCCATATAATTTACTGAAGCGGTCAAACTTTGATCTACTTTTTGACTATCTGTTAAACCTGCTAAATAATCTCCCCAGCGCCAAACATTAAACAGTACCAAACCGGCATTAATGATAAATAAAATAGCCAACAAAATTTTATAAAGTATAGTTTTATTTTTTACATACCAAAAACTCCATTTTAATTCTTGCGAAGTAAATTCTTTAGTTGGGTCTTCGTATTTGGCCGGTTTAATTTTGACTATCGCGGCCGGCTGGGCATTAGGTTTCCCCGGCGCCGGTATTTTTCCGGCTGGCGGATTTATCGGAGGCGCAATCGACAAACTATCTGTCCTACCTTTGTCGGGAGGCGGCACCAAACCGGCGGTTTTATCGCCGTCGTGATTGTTGGGATTATAAATGTTGAGCATATAGATATATTGTACACCAAAAATTGTTTTAAAAAAATACGCCGCCCCAGTGTATGGAGCGGCAGAGATAGAGAGCTGATCAGAGTTCCTTGGGCCGGCGCGCGACACGCCCCTTGTACAACCGAAGAGCAAGGTCGGACATAGCCCCGCCGAACAGCCCGCCGAGAAGAATAAAGCCCAAAGAAGTGTAGGTGCTAATATCTTTATCCAGCTGTGGCAACCACCTCAAGACAAACCGCGCCGGAATTAGTAGCGAAAAAAGCATGATGAAAAAAGAATAAAACCAGAGTGTAGAGAACGTCTTGAATCCAACCACTGTCTTGGGAATATCAAAGGTGTGCATGCAAAGAAGGAGTGTAACTCCGAACACAAACGAAGCAAGCCTATTGTCCACCACCTGAGCAATCAAGGTGCAAACTACCGCCAGAAACACTGAAATAATTCCGGCAAGAATGGACAGTGTGACGAGCTTTCTCATGTGACTTTCTCCTCGTTAACTGACTTCTATATACCAAAATAAAAACCAAATGTCAACCCCACCCTTTGTGAAGGGCTCGGTCAATATAAAATCAAAACCCGCCTTCCGAAGAGGGCGGGGTGCAACAAATTATCGGTGACATTTATTATTTTCATCCACATCCCAATCTTTTTTACACTCCAGCGTATTACCAAAATCTACAAATTGATCGCCAACGTCTATGGGGCAAGAAGAAATCTCCTTATGCCCTCGACAAAGCAAGCGAATATCCAAATCAGTAACATAATAAGAAGAAACATCAATATATTCCGACATAACCGGATTCTCACAATCCTTGTTCAGCCAAGCAGTATGATCCAGACCAAAAGCATGACCTAGTTCGTGAGCCACTACCACCGGGTTAATATTACTGCTAGTCACAAAATCAATTTCGTGGTTTTGATAACTATAACAGGCCAAAACCGTACCGCAAGCAGGATCAATTTTTTCACAACCTAATTCATTTACCTTTAGCAGAATAGGACTGTTGACCGGAGAAAGAATTTGGCCAAGTTTGTCGGCCACAATAATTTCAGGGTGAGCTCCGGTTCCTGCTGAAAAATAAATAGACCATTCTTGCGCGCCTCTTTTAATTGCCGCCATGCGTACACCGCGACAAAAATTACCGCGCATGGTGCCTACTTTTTGGCAACCAACAAAAAGGCTTTCATCTTCTACTAAATAAACCGGATAATTAAAATCTATGTATTTATTTCCACTATCGCTCGCAGCTTTATTGGCTGTAGATTCCACGTTTTTAACTGTGGTTGACTCAGTCCAACAAGTTGAATTGTTTGTGGTTAATACCGACCTACTGCCGCAACCAAAAAACCCCAAACTTAAGGCTGTAATAATGATAAAATGAACGCGCATGGTACTGCCTCCTACTGCTAATTTAATTATATGGTTAGACAAAACAAAATACAAGCCGAATTTAAGCTTGTATTTTATTTCCCACTGTTTTTGAAATTTATCTATGAAACTTATCGAAAACAATGGAATTTGGTCGCTGTCCGTGAAGGACTGCCAGGCGACCGAGGCTGGGAAGGAAGAAGAGATGGTGGGGAGCAGGAGAGGCGCCGGTGTCGGGTCTACAGGAACCGCACGAGCTGCATCCACACGAGAATGACCAGCGGTAACAAGTACACGGTCAAAAGCACGCATGCGCCGAACTTCGTGCAGAAGTTCGGGTCCTCGAGGATCGGAAGAGAAATAGTGCTGATCGCACGCTGCAACTCAGAATACTGATACGGCTTGTCCATAAAAGCTCCCTCCGGGATTTCATTTCTTGAAGAGTGTTCTCGGCCAACGGTAAATCCGTGGCTGATGAGTACATTTTTACCCTCACTAAGGGCAATGACGTACTCACCATTTTGAGACATACATTCTTCTTTATTATCTTTCCTTCATTGTAAAGAGCTGTGATTAGCTTAAAAGCTAACCGAATTACTATACCACAAAATAGACAGGCTGTCAACCCCGCCTCTCACGAGAGGCGGGGCAAACCCCAGTCTTCGCGAAGGGTGGGGTCAATACTTTGTAAAAAAGGCCGACACGTGTGTGCCGGCCAACGAACCTCCAGATTAACTGCGGGCCTAACTTGCTACCTTTTCTTGAACAGGCTCAGCAGGATTATCTTGCAACGCTCTAATCCTTGCGCGAAGCTCATCAAGACGATGCTGGTCATCAATAACTTTACCATCAAGATCCTCTACGCCAACCATTTCCACCTGTTCACTGCCATATACTTCCTTGCCCAAAATAAAACTGATTCTTAGGGCCGAACCCATCCCAGTGCGCGCTGGAACAAGCTTGCTAGGTCCTACAAAAAAGAAACGAACATTTTCTTTGCCGGCTCTCAATCTTACCGAAGCATATTCCTCCTTGAGGTATGTATATCTTTCCAGAACAACAACCACCCCTTCCCTGGTACTAAGTCTTCTTTCTCTATCGGCCTTCTCTTTTCTCTTCAAAAAGTAGGAAACCAAGAAATTTAGAACCAAAAATATAATTGCGAGAGAGCATGTAACAATAACTACATACGCTATTGTTTTATTTGTCATGAACTTTCTCCGGAAAACGTGACGCCCCATTCCCTGGGGCCGGGTTTTTACTGTCTAAAGACTAACAAATCTCTCCTAACAAATCAACTTTTAGCTCTTGCCCGTTATACAAGTATATGATAAAATATATCTGTTAAATTTGATTTTGAATTAGAAATTTATGCCAATCAAAAAAGTACAGAAAGGTAGAATAGTATCAACACCAAAAGCTAAAGAACCGGAAGTACAAGAAGAAGTTAAAGAAACACCCAAAGTTAGCGCTGCGTTTGCCAAAGCTTCGGCTGCTAAAGTAAAATCCAAGGTTTCCGACAAAGCTGATGCTAGTTATAGCGCCAAAAATATTACTGTCTTAGAAGGCTTAGAAGCTGTGCGTCGCCGCCCGGGCATGTATATCGGCTCTACCGGTCCGGTTGGTTTGCATCACCTAATTTGGGAAGTAGTAGACAACTCCATAGACGAATCTATGGCTGGTTTTTGTGACCAAATTGATATCACTCTACTCCCGGATCATTATATATCTGTAAAAGATAATGGCCGCGGTATTCCCACAGATATCCATCCGCAGATGGGTGTCAGTGCCTTAGAAGTTGTCATGACCAAATTGCACGCCGGTGGAAAATTTGATTCCGGCAGCTACAAAGTTTCCGGTGGTTTGCATGGGGTGGGTGTGTCGGTTGTAAACGCATTATCAACATATACCAAAGCCGAAGTGCATCGCGATGGCGAAATTTGGGTGCAAGAATTTAAAGATGGTGGCCACCCAGTAAAAAAAGCTCACAAAATTGGCACCTGTAAAGATCGCGGCACCACTATCACCTTCCGCGCCGATGATACAATTTTTGAAACCATAGATTTTGAGTGGAAAACGATTGTGGATCATATCCGCCAACAATCATACTTATCAAAAGGTATTCGTATCTCTATTTCCGACAAACGCGTTGGCGAAGAAAAAGCCGACGACAAAACCGCTTTATCTTTCCCAAACCCTACTTATGGATTTTACTTTGAAGGCGGTGTAGCTTCGTATGTTCGCCACCTAAACCAAAATAAAGAAGTAAAAAACGAAACTGTTTTTTATATTGAAAAAGAACAGGACAATGTAAAAGTAGAAGTTGCCTTGCAATATAACAACGAATTCAACGAATTACTTTCCGCTTTTACAAATAATATTTACAACCCAGAAGGCGGCACACATGTTGCCGGTTTTCGCACCGCGCTTACCAGAAGTTTAAACAGCTATGCGCGCAACAAAGGCTTCTTAAAAGAAAAAGATGGCAACCTAACCGGTGAAGATGTGCGCGAAGGGCTG
Organism: uncultured Gammaproteobacteria bacterium; assembly: GCA_964594385.1. Taxonomy (GTDB): domain Bacteria; phylum Patescibacteriota; class Patescibacteriia; order Magasanikbacterales; family GWA2-37-8; genus XYD2-FULL-39-9. The sequence goes on from CAZQLV010000032.1 coordinate 7,234, forward strand.
ACGGCAATTATTTCCATTAAGGTCACCGAACCACAATTTGAAGGCCAAACCAAAGCCAAACTTGGCAACACGGAAGTAAAAGCAGCCGTGGAAACGGTAATGAATGATGCTTTCTTGATTTTCTTGGAAGAACACCCCAAAGACGCCGAAGGAATCGTAGAGAAATGTTTGCTTTCCGCGCGCGCTCGCAATGCGGCCAAACTGGCTCGCGATACTATTCTGCGCAAAGGCGCATTAGAGGGTTTTACGTTGCCTGGCAAATTGGCCGACTGTAGCAGTCGTCATGCCGAAGAATCAGAGCTATTTATCGTTGAGGGAGATTCGGCCGGCGGCAGCGCCAAACAAGGCCGCGATCGCGAACACCAAGCTATCTTGCCGCTGCGTGGTAAAGTGCTTAATGTTGAACGCGCACGCCTAGACAAAATTTTAACTAACAATGAATTAAAATCTCTCATTATTGCCATGGGTACCAACATTGGTGAACAGTTTGATATTTCCAAACTCCGTTATCACCGCTTGGTAATTATGACCGATGCCGATGTCGATGGCGCTCATATCCGCACATTGCTGCTTACTTTCTTTTACCGCTACTATCCTACTCTCATTTCCGGTGGACATATTCTTATCGCTCAACCGCCGCTGTATAGTCTAAAGTACGGAAAAAATATAAAATACGCTTATAATGATGACGAAAAAGAAAAA
>CAZQLV010000033.1:0-7874 GCA_964594385.1 uncultured Gammaproteobacteria bacterium
GTGGAGTACCTCTTGTTACTATCGAACAGCATGAAGGCGGCGGAACAAATCCTTCTCAGTTAGTAACCAGTCCATGGATGTCAGAACTTTACTTCAATGCTGCGCGCAGATTATATATGCTCACCGGCAATACCGAAGTTTTACAGCAAGTTGTAAAATATGCAGATTGGATGGAACAGCACGCCTACTTTGATGGAAGTGTGTTGGATAGCACCCTCTCTGGGATAACAGCCGCTTATTATCTAGTTGGTCCGACTGGTCCAGATATTTCAGATACTCCAAGTCAAGGAGACTTTGATCATTGTTTAGATGTATCTAACTTACTTGACTTTGCTATCCAAGCTAAAAAAATACTTGGTCAATCTACCACTGCTTTGGTTAATCGTCAGGCTCAACTTAGATCTTGCGCGGTGTTTGACTTCAATGATGCTACTCGAACTACCGTTTATCTGCCTAAATATCGTGTAAACCCTCCACGTAAATTCAACTGGTGGATGCGTTCTACTATATTCTACGGCGGGCTAACATCTTCTACACCAACTCCTACTCCAACCACAGTTGTAAATGCTACCTGCGGTTCATCAAATAACACCACAGTTTCCACGGCTCCAACCACTAACCTTTGTTCATCAGGCACAGCTACGACTGTATCTGGCTCTGGCCCATGGACATGGTCTTGTCTTGGTTCAAATGGCGGCACAAACGCTAGTTGTAGCGCCCAAAAATCTACAACTTTAGTCAACGGCGCTTGCGGTGCAGCCAACAACACTACAGTTTCTTCTGCTCCTACTACCAACCTTTGTTCAGCTGGAACAGCCAGTGCAGTTGCTGGTACTGGTCCGTGGACATGGACTTGTGCCGGAGGAAATGGCGGCACAACTGCCTCCTGTAGCGCCCAACAAACTGTGACTCAAACCGGGAACTACACCCTAACAGTCTCTGTAGGTGGAAGTGGATCAGTAGTTTCTTCTCCAAGCGGAATTTCCTGTGGCACTACTTGTTTTAGCAACTATAGCTTTGGTACGTATGTCACTCTTACCGAAACACCCACAACCGGCAATACATTCACCGGTTGGAGTGGGGCTTGTAGCGGTACTGCCAATACTTGTTTGGTGTATATAACTGCAGGTACAAACGTAGGAGCAACTTTTATCTCTAATACTGCTACAGCAACGGTAAAACCATTATCAGCTACGAACCCGCGTGTTCTTCTTAATGATGCTGCCACTGTTTCAAGATTGCAGGCTAACTTGGCTGCAAACACACCGGGCGCTAAAGCATTCAAATCAATGGTAGATTATGAATTAGCAAATCCGGGATACACGTATGCATGGCAAAATTGGTGGGCCGCTCTGATGTACAAATTAACTGGTAATGTTTCCTATGCCAACTATGCAATAACTAAGATGGATGCCTTTGTTGCCTCAGAAGAAGCGTTAATCAACGCTGGTCAACGTCCGACCGTATCCGGAGATAGTTATTTAGAAATAGGTGATATGGTTGGGGATGTTGCTTTAACATATGACTGGGTAAATAATTTGTTGACTGCTTCGCAAAAAACCAGATGGATTAATTACATGAATATGACCCTTAATAATTTGTATAATCCTAGTGGTGCCAGTTGGGGCGGTGTAGCATATCCTTGGTCAGGCTGGGCCCTCAACGATCCATTTGATAATTATTATTATTCGTTCATGCAGGCGACTATGTTAACCGGTTTAGCAACTTATGGTGATAATCCACAAGCTCCAACATGGTTAAATAAATTCTATAATGAAAAAGTAGAAAGTCAGTTGCTACCTGCCCTCAATACTATGCCGGGCGGCGGCTCATTGGAGGGTACCGGTTATGGAACGTCCGTAATGCGCTTGTTTAAATTATATAACTGGTGGGAAAAATCTACTGGCATAAGTATTGCCAACCAAACTCCTCACACTCTTGCTACAGAATTCTGGTGGATTCATTCCATGGCCCCAACTTTGGATAAGTTTGCTCCGATAGGTGACCAATCTCGCGACTCAACCGCTTCTTTCTACGATTACCAAAGAGATTTGATTCAAGAGCTTATCTCGCTCTATCCAAACGAAGTGGTTTCCGGTGTGGCAAAACAAATGCTCGCTCAAGCAACGATTTCCGGAGGAACCGCCGGAGGCAACGCAATGACAAGACCTGAGAATAAATGGTCTGACTTCCTTAATGAATGGCCATCTGTTGCAGTCAAACCTTTAGCAACTCTTAACACTGCCTATTACGGCACTGGCACTGGTAACTTATACTCCCGCACTTCTTGGAATACCAATGCTATTATGGTTCATATGATAGCTGGGTTATACAACGAAAGTCATGCTCACCGAGATCAGGGATCTTTCATGATCAACTCCGCCGGCACATGGTTGTTTGATGATGCTAACATGCGTTCTCCGAGCGGTATTGAGTTAGCTGAAGAAGTACATAATTTGGTTAGATTTAGCTCGGGCGGATCAACTATCACCCAAGTTGAAGGTGCTCCTCCATCTCAAGTTCTCGCATTGTCTGATGGATCTCTCTTTACCTACGAACTTGCCAGTACTAGAGAAGTATACAATGGCAAACCGGAAGTTTTGAGATCAGAACGTGAATTCTTGTTTATTAAATCCGGCGCTGTAGTAACTTTTGATCGCGCCACTGCCAATTCGGCTAGTGTATCTAGAATTTATCAATTGCAAGTACCGGGCACGCCTACAGTTTCTGGTAACAAGTTAACGTTCACCAAAAATGGACAAACAGCAGATGTTTGGAGATTGTCTCCAGCCAGCGTACCATGGACAATGGTTGCTCAGTTTAGTGGCCAAAGAGCTGAAGGTGTAGATACAAATGGTGCTGCTTCTCTCTTCTTACACGTTATAGGCTTAAATAGCAAAGTAACCTCGGCTGTATCAGACAACACTGCCACCGAAACCGGAGCTCGCATTACCTTCAGCGACGGCAGTGTAACCTTGGTCAGATTCAGCAACGCGGGTCATGGAGGCACATTACAAATGACCAGCCCAACCGGCGTAAGCTTATACAATGCCGCTTTGCCTACCACAGTAACCACTTTCCCGCTCTACCAGTAAATCTTAGATAAAATAATAAAAAGCCATTCGCCTAGGCGAATGGCTTTTTGGTTAATTAATTGATTAACGCCGCAAAATTTGTTAGAATCCTTGCAGCTAATAGTTTATCTATGCCAAAAGAAAAGTTTGTTTTAATTCTTCCCAATATTCGCAGCGGCCACAATGTGGGTGCCATTTTTCGTACGGCCGATGGCGCAGGGGTTGATAAATTATATATAACCGGCTATACACCTTGTCCACCGCATGTGCAGATAGACAAAGTTTCTTTGGGTGCGGAAAAATGGATGATCTGGGAATATCGCAAGCAAACCGGCAGATTGCTTAAAGAATTAAAGCAAATGGGGTATAATATAGTTGCTTTAGAACAAACTAAAAATAGCCAAGATATATTTAGTTGGCAAGCAAAATTTCCGATTGCACTGGTATTGGGAAATGAAAAAACAGGTGTACCAAAATCATTACTTAAATATTGTGACGAGTCCATAGAAATACCCATGCGCGGAAAGAAAAATAGTTTAAATGTCAGCGTAGCCGCCGGCATAGCAATGTATGCAATCAACAATCGAGATTTTTCATCACCTATATAATAATTTACCACCCCTTGTCCCAAAGGAGGTTGTTTTGGCAATGCAAAAAGAATTGCAAGATTTAGAAAATAATTCGGAAATTACTTTGGCAGAATTAGAAAATAAAATGATTGAGTTTGGCTATCAAGTTTGGCCATGGAATCAGGCGTATAAATATTTTTTAACGGCCGCAACCGAACAGTCTGGTGATCATTTTTTGTTGCCGCGTATGAGTCCGGCGCTGCAAAAAAAGTATTTAGCCTTCCAGCAATTTGGTGGCACCTTAACCGATTTACATTCAGGTCGGCCGGCTTCGTTTTTTACATCCGACGAAAGAGCCGAGTTATGTGAGCGGTTGGTAGATATGCGTCAGCATCTCAAAGAATATGTAAATAGAGCGGTGGTCGGAATAGAAAAGACAAGCTATTTGCGAAAAGTAGAAGAGTATCAAAATTTGCTAGAAAAAATTCAATTTACTATAGAGTCGTTGCGGAATTTTATGGAAAAAGAAGAATATGGCTCGCCGCTGATAGGCGAGATAAACGCCAAAATTAGACATTTTGAACAGAGCCTTTGTTTATTGGGAACTGAGATGGACTATGAGGCGGTTTGCCAAGCGCAAGATTTTTTTGTGGGGCGAAAATTAGAATTAAGCCGTTTCCGCGGTATTAATATTCCGACGCAGATAGATTTTTTAAACAATTAAAGAAGTGTTGTTGGTTTTATCGTAGAGAATTTGGCAATGGTTTCGGCCATTCCTTTTTTATTTAGAGGTGTTTTATCTGTAGGTTGGACAGAAATAATATGGCAACTGTTGGCGATGCCCCAGAGTAGGGCCGTATCAATATTATCTTTATAAAAACGGGCAGCCAGGTAGGCAGAAGCAAACGCGTCGCCGGCGCCGGTTTTGGAAATTACTTCCACAGGAAAACTAGGGCAATGCCAAACCCCGGTTTCGTTTCCACCCCACGCGCCATTAGCGCTATCGGTAATCACAGCTTCTTTTGCTCCCAAAGCCAACAACCCCGAGAGGAGCATTTTCATGTTTTTATCTTTGCTTGGTTTAGTTGCCAAAATTAGCTCGGCTTCTTCTAAATTTACAAACAAAATATCTGTGCGGGCAATTATTTCTTTGGTTAGTTTTATATTTTGTAATTGCAAAGAGCCGGGGTTGTAGGCTAAATGCACGTTTTTATGTTTGTTTAAAAAAATCAGCAGTTTTTCTTGCAAGATTTCATAGCCAGGGCTTAGACTGGTGTAATAAATCCAATCTACTTTTGGCAGATCCTCATGAAAATCATAATCCCGTTTTTCATGATAAGACAAAATAGTTCTTTCTTTTTTAAAGTTTAGAACTACCGAATAGCGGGTGTGAGTGTTGTCGTCAATAGATAGCAGGTCAGTGTTCACATGCTGTTTTTCTAGCTCCTCTTTTACCATTTGTCCGTTTGCGTCATTGCCAACCGAGGTTAAAATAGCGGTTTTAAGACCTAATTGCGCTGTGCCAGCGCCTACATTGGCAGCATTGCCACCCAACGCTTGAAAGCTATGGGTGATAGGAATTTTACTGGCATAATTGAGGCATAGCTGACAATTTTTTTGATTGATGTCGCACTCCAAAGTAGCATTGTCTATAAAAACATGCGTATCAATAACTGCGTCGCCGATGGTGATAAGATTGAACATAATAATTACTATTTTATTTTTTTACGGTCTTCCGGCGTACATACATGGTGATGTTTGCCTGTTAAAATTTCTATAAGTTCTATCAAGCTACCTACAAATAGTCCGGTCATCGCTAGAGCAAATATTTTATTCCCAATCCAGAGAGCATAGACCAATAAACAGCCGGAAGCAATTATAAACACAGCGTCTTGGCGGCGTTCCGCTTCCAAAAATACGCCATAGGTAAGCAAAATTGCGCCCAATCCAGCAATTACGTTCATGACTATACCAAGCAGTGGCCAGGGAAGAGAAGGAAATAGGTTGAGAAGCTGTTGCATAAGATTATTCCTTCCACATGTTAATATACTCTATGGCTGCTAGTCCGGCAATAATGCCTTGGCCCGCGGCAATGCCGATTTGTTTGTAGGCAACGCTCGTTACATCGCCGGCGGCGAAAATTCCGGGCACATTAGTACGGCATTTTTCATCTACTATAATTTCACCAATTTTATTTTTGGCTACATTGTTTACGAATTGTGAGTTTGGTATTTGGCCGACATGCACCATTATACCTTGCGCCTCTATTTCTTTTTCTTCACCTGTGTCTGTTTTATATTTTATTCCAGCCACCTTGCCTTCCCCCATAATAGATGTAGCCGTAGCTCCATAAATAATTTCTACGTTAGGCAAAGATTTTACTTTTTCTATAAGTATATTTTCTCCCTTGGGGAAGCCGCCATTTTGTTCCGGAGTATTTGGAAATTTGCTGAGCATATAGACCTTTTTGGCAATGCCGGTCATCATTAGCGCTGATTCTAATGCTGAGTTGCCAGACCCTACAGTAACAGTGGTCTTCTTTTTAAATAATGGCCCATCGCAAACCGTGCAGTAGGTGATGCCTTTTTGGTACAGTTCTTTTTCTCCGGGAATTTCTAAGTGTCGTGGATGAATACCGGTGGCAATAAGCACAGCTTTGGTTTCGAAATCTTTTTTTTCATCATTTCCGTTGCTGGCCGTAATTACGTAGTGTTTTTTTACCGGAGTTATTTTTTCTACTCTCCAGCCCTCGTCTATTTCTACGCCGTAAGATTTTACATGCTCATTAAATTTTTGGGCAAGCTCAAAACCTTGAATAGACAAAATTCCCGGCCAATTGGCCACTTCTCCAGATAGCGCCACTTCGCCGCCAGTATCAAGTGTTATTATTTTAAAATTGAGGTTGCGGCGAGCGCAATAGATAGCGGCGCTAGATCCGGCTGCCGCCGCGCCGATAATAATAAGGTCGTACATACTTTATAGTTAAATACTAATTTCACCGATAGCGTCTATTAGTTTTTCATGGGCTATTTCTACATCGTCTGAGTTGACAATAGTGCCGCCAATATATAATTTTTCCGCGCCCGCTTCTACTACCGATTTTATAGTTTTTTCATTTATGCCACCATCGGCAGATATAATTATATCTATTTTTTGTTTTTCCTTTAGAGCAAAAAACTCTTTTATTTTTGTCAGAACTTCCGGCACAAATTCAGCGCCTTGGTGCCCTGGGTGTACTGTCATAAACAGTATTTCATCCACCAAATTTATATAGGGTATTATTTTGCTGATAGGTGTTTCCGGGTTAAGAGCTAGGCCGACTTTCCATTCGTTGTCTCTAATTATTTTTATACATTTTTCAGGGTTGCCATCGGCTTCAATATGAAACACAGCGCTTTCAACGTTAGCCACGTCTTTCCAGGTGGCCAGTTCGGCTAGAGGGTTTTTTACCATCAAATGCAATTCAAAATATGCTTCGGAATTTATATCGTTGAGAGCTCCACGTTCGGGAAAAGATTTGTTGTCCACAAATTTTCCATCCATCACATCTATTTGCACTGAAGAAAAATGTTGGTCAATTTTTTTTAGGTTTTCTTTGAATATTTCTAAATTGTCAGTCAAAATTGCTGGGGTAATGAGAGGGATCATACCACGAAGTTAAAAGTTGAAAGTTTAAAGTTATAAAGTCCAGTTGTTTATTATTACTATTCCAGCTCTTCAATTTTTTTATTTCTTCTTAAAAATCTTTCATCACCATCAAATTTTGTTTCCAAGAATTTTTTGACAATTGCTTTGGTAAAATCTAGCGAAGGCGGGTTGCCAGGTAAACAGAGAATATTAGCATTGTTGTGTTTGCGCCCAAGTTCGGTGGCCAAAATATTGTAGCCAATTATAGCATAGGCGCCCTTTACTTTGTTGGCCACAATACACATGCCTTGGCCGGTGCCACAAATAAGAATGCCAAAACTGTCTTTGTCGGCAGCCACTTTTTTGGCCAAAGGGATGGCGTAGTCCGGGAAATCGTCAGTTTCATTAAAAACTTCCGGACCAACGTCCTCTATTTCTTTATTTAAATCGGTTTTTAGATATTTTAGTAATTCTTTTTTTAGCTGAAAACCGGCGTGGTCGGAGGCTATATAGAGCATACAATAGTTTAAAGTAGAAAGTTAAAAGTTGAAAGTCCAAGGTTTGTATGGATACAATTATACTTTTTTTAGTATTTTATTGCAAC
>CAZQLV010000034.1:0-7752 GCA_964594385.1 uncultured Gammaproteobacteria bacterium
ACAATAGGGTGGATCACATCTATTACTGCCTTCTTGATAAAATCTGTTAGTTTTTATATTTTGCGACATGCCGGAACATAAATAAAGTTGTTGTATCCACGTGCCGCAATCTGCGCACAATACCCCCGCGTTTGTGTAATTTGGCACAACTTTTTCGTTATAATATTTTAATAATGAGGCATTAAGAACCAAATCATTATTTAATGTCTTTTGATCGGCCGCGCTCATTTTGCTTACATTCGTGGGAGTATTTGCAACAGGGGAAGAGATGTTGTGCTGTTGGAAGAAATTAAGTAACCACCAATTATTTGCGCCAAAAGAAGTGCAGCCACTACCACCTTTCCAGCCGCCGCGCACATACTGAGCGCCACCATGAGAACCAATATCAACCCAAGTTGGTACAATTTCACGTAAAGTACTTATGTTGCCTGTTCCCGCAGGTTTACATATAGAGGTAAGTTTGGCATTGGCATTATTTCCGGTTGTTGGCGCTAGTTGATTGGTTGGTATGTCGATATTATCAGATCCAGTATATAAAGGATCAAGTGGAATTGGTTCCACTACCTTCACCTTCAAAGGATTAAATTGCACTGTGGCCGGATTGATATTGTATAAGATAGCGAAAGACCCCCAAGCAATCAGTAGACCAATTACAGATTGGCCTATTTTTTTATAGGCCGCGGATTTTTGCTCTCCTCCGCCGGAAGTAACAATGCGTACGCCCTGTAAAATAATAACAACTACCGCAATAATACTAACAATGCCAAGTCCGAATTTGTAGAGGGCAGAAATTAATTCCGGAATCCAGGGGATATAAATATAAGTGCCAGTGTCTTCGGTGCTGGACATAACATCGGATAAATGCAGGTCGGGGATATTTATTTCTAAGACCGGTTTTTTGGCATTGAGATCAACTTGCAATTTATCTAATGTGGATGGTGCTGTTGAGTCTATGGTTATAACGCACCTGTCATCACTAAAGGATTGGCATTTTACTTCATCAGGAGTCGGTTGAATTGCGAAGCCTTCATATTTATCCGCAATAAATCTTATTTTATATTCATCGCAGGTTGTGGCGGAATAGGTATTACTCCCTCCCGTTAGATTAACACAGCCAGAATTTTCAAAATCAACACCACCCGTACGTACTTGGCATATGCACGAAATAGCCTCCGAACTTTTTGGAAAAAACAAAATAAAAATGCCCAGAAGTAATATGGCGAATGTAAAAATTTTGCCTCTCATAATATTATTTGACGATAAAACTCTCCAGCATTTCCTTTAGGTTAATATTGGCATTAGTATTTATGAGTTTATTATTTACAAAAATTGCCGGTAAAGCCGGAATTCCTAATTGGCTTAGCAGCTGTGTTCCGGCAGCTATATTTTGTTTGGCAGCGTTGCCAGTCGTGCATTGCCACCATTTGTCTGTATTCAAATTTAGTCCTTGAGCGATATTTTTTAATCCAACTTCTTGCAGGTTATTGGTATTTTGAATGGCGGTATCTACAAATTGCCAGAATTTATTTTGATCTTGTTGCGCTACACACCAGCCGGCTTGGTGAGCCAGGCTAACATCTGGAGAAAATATTTTAGGCCGCGGCGCATCTTTCCAGATCAGGCGCATTTCTTGCGGATGGCTGGCCACTTCTGATTTTATGATTTCATGCATAGATAAACATTCCTTACAGTTAAAATCCATGAATTCAGTAATAGTGATGGGGGCTCCCGGGTTACCAAAAACAAGTTCGGAATTAGATGGGGGAATAAAAGTGGCGGTGGTGGCGATTAAAGCGGTAGGATTTTGTTTAATCGTAATTTGTTTGGCGCGCATTATCTGGATAAAAAATAACAGGCCGGCAAGCGCCACCATTATTAAAAGCAGTAAGTAAGTTTTTTTGTGCATACGCTAAAGTTGTGATGCAAAAATACCGGTTTTATTTAAATCGGTAAACATAACTTTGTTAGTAGTCGCATCGTAAAATATATTGTTGATATTGTAGTCGCCACCCAAAGAAATAGGAGTTTTCAATCCGGTTTTTAAATCTATTTTATAGAGGTCATCATAATTATAATTAGCGATTGAACGAGACATCCCGGCGCCAGTAGGCAAGTCTTTTGGCACGGCGCAGTAGACAGTATCATCATTGCTAAAAGTACATTTATCAGCCCAAGTATTAAGTTGGAGTAGTTTACGATTATTGCCAATGTTGTCGCCTTGAGAATCAACTATCCATAATTGCGGTTTGAAATCGCTTTGAGAACTATAGACGCTATAGAGCAATTTTTGTCCGGTAGTGGACCAAAGAGGCAAGAAGCCGGAACCGTCCACAACAGTTGATTTGAAATTTTCTCCGTTTAAACCAACAAATAAAACCTCTCGTCTTTCTCCGCCTTGAGGTTGTCCGGTTTGAGAAAAAGCCGCTACTTGTTGGTTGGGCGACCAGTCTACGATAACTTTGTCGGCATTATCTCCCATCGGTTCAATAAATTTGGCGCCAGTGCCATCGCTGTTTACGGTAATAAGCCACCGGTTAGATGGATCTGTGCCAAGACTTTTTGCGGCGATTTGGCTGCCATCACTGGAAAAAGAGAAATCCTGCCAATGTTTAGGCAGAGTTACCTGTTTGTTAGTATCAAAATTATAAACTATCTTTGAACTGTCCGGATATTCTATAACAGCTTCGTTGGTATTTTTTGCCCAGGTAATTTTTTGAGCATTATAAAAAACTTGGCTGGATAAAGGTTTAATTTCACCGTTAGTGGTAACCTGGTAAAATTTACCATCATTAGCATTGTAGTAACGTAAATTTCCGTTTGTGCTTAATGAAGGTTGGAGGGCTGTGTCCGAAAAAATTTGATTGGTGGCTGCCGGTTTATAATAGGCGGGGCTGGTTGGCTGAACAATACCGGCTACCGGCAAGAGTTCGCCATTTGGTCCGGTAGTGGTGCCGGTGGTAGTGGCTGGTTTGGTTCCCGATACTGGCAGTTGGCCCGGTGGTAATTCAGTTACAGGCGGAGTTGGGGCAGGGCCTAAGGGACCTGTTTTAATAAAAAAATAATATAAAGCGTAACCAATAAGACCGGCTACGGCCAACAGCGCCAAGATGAGGAAGAATCTTTTGAGTAGAGACATATTATTAAGTTACATGCTCAATATAGTATATCACAAAATAGGTCTTTGTATTAAGCCCGCCTTTGTAATTGTTTTTCTTGTTTTTCCAGAGCCTTTTTTTGTTCTTGCTTAGTAACTATCTGTGTTATTTTTTGGAGCTGTGCTTGCCAGAACTGTTCTTGTTTTTTTAGCTTATCTTCCATTTCAGCTATCTGTTGAGTCATCTTACCTTTTAATAAAGGAAATTTTCCTATATAAAATAAGATGGCCATAAAAGGCACCCAGATAAAACCTATCAGAAAAATTACGATTGCTCCAATAATTGTTTCCGCAGTTTCAATTATGGCTTTTATCCAAGACCATAAAGCATCTAGGAAAGCGGTAATAAATTTAAAAGATCTAAGAGCGCCGATTAGGCTTTTAATTGTGGTAAGGGCGCCATTTAAAAAAGAAATTCTTGGTTTATAGGCCAAACGCCCCGCCTGTTTTTTTAACGTTTCTACCAGCTCGTCTATAAGAAAAGTAATTTTGGGTTGGATAAAGGATAAAAGCCTTCTGACACGTGTTTGTTTGAAATTGTCCAGATCTTTTATTAACTGATTTTCTTCCTGGCTCATTTCTTGTTCCTGTCTTTTAATTTGTATCATTTCACCTTGTCTGGCGGTGGCCAAATCTACAGCAGTTTGCATTTGTTGCTCTTCATCCAACTGTGTTTGTTGTTGGGTTGCTATATCTGGTTGTTGGGTATTACTTTGTTGAGTTAAAGAATCAGTTTCTTCTTCCGCACTATCAGCCCCACCCCCTGCAAAATTTTCCGATTCATTATCATTTTCCGGTTCTTCATTAAAATCATCATTGTCATTGACGGCACTTGGCATTTTGCGGGTTGCGCTTTCGACGGCTCGGGCCCGGGCTAAACCATTGGAGATACGGTCAGCCGTACTGTTTTTTAGTTGAGTGTTTTGAGGAAAAATATTTTCGTTGGCTGGACGAGCAAAGCTATTATCATTTGCGGCCACGCTGCCAAGCCCAGTGTTTAAGTTGGGCTGATTGTTCTCCTTTGTTTGTGGCAACGCCATAGGGTGTTTAATTTATGGCCAATTTATTTTGGTGTAAAACAAGTTTGTGTGAAGGTTTGGTTTTATCTTTTATTATCAATTCACCAATAATTTTTTCTACGTCTTTGCGTATTTGTCGGCGTATTTCACGAGCATTATTTTTTTCCGGCATCTGTGTCACAAACCATTCAAACACTTTTTTATCCGGGTTAATTTTGGTATGATGAGCGACCAATTGTTTGTTGAGATCGTCTATTTCTAGAGCGGCGATTTTAGCCAGATCGGTTTTGGTTAAACTGTTAAATACGCAAATTTGATCAAGCCTGTTCACTAACTCGGGAGAGAAAAAATCTTTTAGTTTTGTAATAATCTGTTTTTTGTTTTCGGTATAATTGATTGTTTTATCAAAACCAATTTGCGCTTTTTTAATTTCTTCGGCGCCCAGCGAGGTAGTAAGAATTACTGTGGCGTGTTTGAGTGATACGGCTCGGCCAGTAGAGTCGGTAATTGATCCATTTTCCAAAATTTGCAACAGTAGTTTGCTCACATCTTTGTGCGCTTTATCAATTTCGTCAAACAGAATAATGCAATATGGATTCATCTTTACTCGGTCGGTAAATTGGTTCGTTTCTTTGTAGCCAATATAGCCGGCAGGTGAGCCGAGTAATTTGGAGACGCCAAAACTTTCGTTAAATTCGCTCATATTAAGATGAATAAGGGGGTTTTGGTGGGGATAAATAATTCGCGCCAAAGATTTGGCCAGTTCGGTTTTGCCTACGCCGCTTTCTCCGGCAAATAAAAAAGATGCCAGCGGACGATTGGGGCTAGAAAGTTCTAACTGGGTTTGGGAAATTATATCTGAGACCTCGCGCACGACTTGGTCTTGGCCGATAATGTATTTTTTTAATTCTAATTCTAGATCGGACAAATTATTTTTGTTTCTCTGTGACATATTTTTTACCGGCGCGTCAATCATTTTGGCCAGCTGTTCCACAACATCTTTTTCGGTGACTGTTTCTGATTTTTTATCGGTTTTTTCAGCAGAGCATTTTTCTTCCCAGATTTTTATTTCTCGATTTAATATTTTTTCTTTTTCTTTTAATTTTACGGCTTCATTAAAATTATCCGCTCCGGCCGCGGCTTCTTTGGCTACAATAGTTTGTTGTAATTCTTGCTTGAGACGCAATAATTTTGATTTGGCAGCCGTGAGTCTGGTGGCCAAACGTTTGGCGGCAGCAGTTTCGTCTAATAAATCAATTGCTTTGTCCGGTAGAAGTTTGTTAGTAATATATCTTTCAGCAAGAGTGGCAGCTTTGGTAATCGCTTTATCAGAAATTTTTAAGTTATGGTAATCTTCGTAATTTTTTTTGATACCCATCATGATCTTAATGGTATCGGCCACACTGGATTCTTTGACAAAAATTGGTTGGAAGCGGCGCTCTAAAGCTGGGTCGCTCTCAATATGTTTTTTAAACTCGGTTGGGGTGGTAGCGCCAATACAGCGAATCTGGCCGCGCGCCAAAGCGGGTTTGAGGATGTTGCCCGCGTCCATATTGCCTTGGTTGGAGCCGGCGCCGACGATGTTGTGCAGTTCGTCAATAAACAAAATCACATCGGGGTTATGGGTAGCTTCTTCAATTACTTGGCGCAAACGGCCTTCAAATTCACCGCGATAGGCAGTGCCGGCAATCAGCAGGCCCATATCTAAGGCATAGATTTTTTTACTGAGTAGAATATCGGGTACATCGCCGTCAGCAATTTTTTTGGCCAAGCCTTCCACAATCGCAGTTTTACCTACACCCGGATCTCCAAGCAAGATCGGGTTATTTTTGGTACGGCGACACAAAATTTGCATCATGCGTTCTATTTCTTTGGCACGGCCAATTACCGGATCAATACCCGAAACTACGTCTGGGTGGGTAAGTTCAATGCCAAAAAAATCCAGAGCCGTTTCTTTTTTGCTGTCTTTTTTGTGTGTATGTGTCAGCGGCGTTAGACCCTGTGTTAGCATATCGTCGGATAATGTTTCTTGAATTTGATCCATGATTTCGGATGCTTTGGTAATTTGCGGGAATTGCGAAGCGTTAGTCAATGCGATTTCTAGTTGTTCTTCCAGTTCGGATTTTGTGATTTTTTTGTTTTCTAATAATTTTTCTACTTGTTCGTCTTTGCTGTTGAGTAGAGCCGAAAGTAAATGTTCGGTGCCTAAATAGTTATGGTTGTGTTTTTGAGCAATGATGAGAGACTTTTCTAATACGGCTTTGGCACTAGTTGAAAAAGGGGAGAGTTTGGTTTTGTTTTTGGAGTCTGGAGTTTTAAGGCTTAGTAGCGCGCCTTCAATGCTTTTGGTATCCAACTTATAACGGTTAAGGATTTCGTTGGCCATAGAGCCTTTTTGTAAAGACAGGGCCAACAAAAGATGAGTCGGTTCTACCGAGATGTTTTTGAGGTCGGTGGCGAGGCTGATGCTGTTTATTAGCACCTCGCGCAAATTGGTGGAAAAGCGATCAATTATATTCATGTGAAATAAGAAATAATTTTGACTGATTATAAGCTGTAATATATACTAAATTTGCCTTTAAGTCAAAGTATTTTTTATGTATGGAAATCGCAAAAAACATCTTTAAAGCCTATGATATTCGCGGCTTGGCTGACACCGAATTATCTCCAGAATTAGCTTACCGTTTGGGGCGAGCGTTTGTCGTTTTTTTACGCAATCACGATTTAATTAAGCCCGGCCAGGCAGTAGTGGTAGGCAAAGATATGCGCCTTACCAGTCCGGCTTTGCAGCAGGCGCTGATGCGGGGTGTTAGCGATGAGGGCGTAGGGGTAGTAGATATTGGTTTGGTGTCTACACCGTTGTTTAATTTTGCCTGTGCCAACTATCCGGAGCATGCGGGAGGGGTAATGGTAACCGCCAGCCACAACCCGGCCAAGTATAATGGTTTTAAGATGACATTGGGTGATGGTTTGCCGGTGGGCGAAGCGTTTGGTATGAATGAAATAAAAGAACTGGTAATAAATTCCAATGTTGATTTTAAAGATGAAGAAGAAAAGTCTTTTCCAAAAAAAGAAGTCTTGGGAGACTATCTAAATAAAATTTTTAGTATTGTGACGGCTGGATCTATAAAACCTTTGAAATTAATTATAGACGCGGGCAATGGTATGGCCAAAGTGACGTTTCCGGAAATGTTAAAACAATTACCTGTAACGGTTGAATATTTGTATCTAGAACCGGATGGAAATTTTCCAAACCATGAAGCTAACCCACTTAAAGTAGAAACACTGGTTGATTTACAAAAAAAAGTTGTAGAGATGGGCGCTGATTTTGGTTTTGCGTTAGATGGAGATGCTGATCGCGTGGGACTAGTTGATGAAAAAGGCGAAGTGGTAGACGCTTCGTTTGTCGGGGCGCTCGTTGGTTTGGAAGTTTTACGTACTCACCCAAATGCAAAAATGTTATATGATGTGCGCTCTAGTATGATAATTCCGGAATTGTGGCAAGCGGCCGGAGCGACCACCGAAATGTGCAAAGTCGGACATGCCAATATTAAAAAAATGTTAAAAGAAACAGGCGGT
>CAZQLV010000035.1:0-7688 GCA_964594385.1 uncultured Gammaproteobacteria bacterium
AAAGAATAAAGAAAATAAAAAAAATAAAAACAAAATTAAGGTAAAAACATTTTTATTTACCAATTTCCAATGATGCGCGTCGGGATGAAGCGATAAATATTTTTGAGTTTTTAAAAAAATCAAAGCCATTACCAATAAAAAAATAGTTATATTTAGCAATTGATTATGGCTAAAAAAAATCAAGAAGAAAAGAGAAAAATAAAAAAATAAATTATCCAAAAATTGGCCGAATTCTTGCTGCCAAAAAACATGGCGGTTAAATTTGGCGGTAAAGAAGTGATACAGCCATTTAAATATCCGATAGCCCACGTATACCCCTATCCAGACAAAAAAAATAAAGGCGACAAACCGGGAATACGGCTCGTGCTTGAGATGGTACCAATTCCAACCGATAGAAATAACTAAAGCGCCGGCGAGCGCTTGAATTTTCTGCCAACCCGATATAAATTTATTTAGAATATTCTTTGACACATTTTAATTATCTGTATAAATTAAAAATAATAAAATGGCACGCATTTTTTAGCGGCATTTTTTATTTTAGTAACGCAAAATGTGGTATTATTTTGATTTGGGACAAACAAACAGCCGCGATATGAATCATAACGTTTGCATTTTTGCGATAAGGAAGAATTAAAAAAGTAAAAAATAATAATTACTAAAAAAATAAAAAAAGCTAATAAATAATACTTAAAATTTTTAGACACAAAAAATTAAATTTCTATTCGATACTCCTTATTGTTGCGAGAAATTTTTTTATCTTTTTCGCTTATTCTCTGTTTTAACTTGTACTTTTTTAATTCGGCTTGCAGATAATCGCGCACCTGGTCTATAGCGAAATACAAATTTTCCGCTTGTTTGGCAGAAAATAAACTCTTGCCCGGTACATCCAGTTTAAACTCGGCCATAAACATATCGCCTTTATGGTGATGACGACTATTAATGCCTACCACTATTTCGGCCATGCTAATGCGATTATTATAAAATTTATTCAACGATTCCGCCTTTTTGCTAGCATAATCTTTGATGGCTGGCGTAAGTTCTATACCTCTGCCGGTTATTTGGATGATCATATAAAAATTTAATTAACACTTAAGCTGTCATCCCGAGCGAGGCCTTTTGGCCGACGAGGGATCTTTCCGTTTGCAAAGCATAACTATAGAAAGATTCCTCACCCCATAAAGGGGATTCGGAATGACAGCCGCGGGCTATTTAACAATTTGCACCTCGGGTTCCAACTCTACCTTATATTTATCATACACTTTTTGCTTAATTTCTTCAACCAAAGCGAGCACATCGGCCTGGGTGGCATTATTAAAATTTATCAAATAATTTCCATGCTCATCCGAAATTTTGGCTCCGCCGACAGCCAGCCCGCGCAACCCCATCTGTTCGGTAATCCAACCAATTGGCACGGTGCCTCGTTGCAAAAATAATTCGGGCAATTCTTTGGTGTCTTGTGTCCACTGCGCCAGTTTGAGATTTTTGAAAAAACTACCGGCCGACGGAAATGGTGTGTGCTTGCGTTGTTTTAAATACGTCTGCATTCGTTCCATGATTTCTTGTTTGTTGCCAGGTTCCAAATGAATACTACCACGCAAGACTATATCTTTATTATGTTTAAAATTGCTATTGCGATAACCAAAACCGCATTCTTCGGGCTTAAGTCGTACTACTTCGCCATCATGCCAGGCTTCTACCCAATTTAAAATTCGGGAAATATCTTTGCCCATCGCGCCAGCATTGCCGCGTATAGCGCCGCCAAACGTGCCGGGAATGCCGATGCCCCAATCTATTCCGGCTAAGCTATTTTTGGCTCCTACATTCACCACGGCGCTGAGCATTACACCGGCTTCTACTTCTACATCAAAACCAGAGCCGCTCGGCACAAGCTTAGGTGGCGCATTGGTCGCAATTTTTATGACAATACCATCAAAACCATCATCGCTCATGAGCAAATTGGAGCCTCCGGCCACCACAAAATAATCCAGGCCCTCACCATTTAAATAATTCAACATTTGTACAAATTTATCGGTGTCTCGGGCAATCACAAACAGCCTGGCCGGGCCGCCGATCTTAAAAGTGACATGTTTGGCCAAGGATTCATTAATTTTTACATCGCCAAACTCCTTTAATTTTGTATAAATTTGGTCCATACGAAGCTTGCTTTTTATCCCTTTTTGAGCTAGTATATATTACTTGAGTATATAATTGCAACCCGCTCAAAATAGCTTGTGAACAAGCTATTTTCTCACTTCGTTACAATTATAGGAAATTTATGGCAAATTCAAATGAGTTAAAAAAGGCTCTTGCCAAGCGGCTTTCCAAGCGCCGTTTATTTTATGTCTGCCGCGATGCGGAACGGGCTGTTGGCGACGGTTTGGAACTAAACAATTACGTTGTTATTACCAACCAAACTGACTTTTCTAAAAAGCTCGCCGACCAGACTTCTCATATTATTCTAATTAAAGATAAAAATCAACTGGATACGGCCGAGTTATTAGAACATCCGGAAACAAAAAAAATAATCAGGGCCAAAGATTTTGTGTTGGTTTTTAAAAATAACGCGATCATTGAACACATTTGCAGAAAAAATAAATGGCAGTTACTTAACCCGTCCGCCCAGCTAGCCGACAGAATAGAAAGCAAAATATCACAGGTAGCGTGGTTGGGCAAATTAAACAAACATTTGCCGCCACACAAAATAGATACTTGCAAAAATATAAAGTGGCATAACAAACAATTTATTCTGCAATTTAATCATTCTCACACCGGCAGCGGCACTTTTTTAATCAAATCAAAAAAAGAGTTAGAAAATTTACAAAAAAAATTTCCGCAACGTCTGGTCCGAGTTATGAATTACATTGACGGTCCGGTGTTTACAAACAACAATATAGTTTGGGGCAATAAAGTTTTAATCGGAAATATTAGCTACCAAATTACCGGCCTACCCCCTTTTACGGAAAATAAATTTAGCACGATTGGTAATGATTGGAACTTGCCGCATAAATTATTAAATAAAAATCCCAAAGGGATCCCTTCGGGACAAATTAAACAATACAAAAAAATTGTAACTGAGATTGGTAAAAAACTTAATAGAGATGGTTGGAAAGGATTGTTTGGTGTAGATATTATAATGGATAAAAAATCTGGAAAATTATATTTATTAGAAATAAATGCCCGCCAACCGGCTTCGACTACATTTGAGTCGCAACTACAGCACCTTCTTGCTCAGGATGAAGGCCGAATAACGACATTTATAGCACATTTTACAGCTTTGCTAGGCCTAAACCCGGCAAATTATAAATTAATCCAAATAAACAACGGCGCGCAAATTGTACAAAGGGTTACAAAAAATATTACTAAAATAAATAAAGTAAATATTCAAGGTTCACATATCATAAATACTATAGAATACAAAAATAATTCTTTAGGTTCGGATTTGGTTCGTATTCAATGCGACCAAGGTCTGATGCAAAAACACAACACCTTAAACAAATTGGGAAAAAAGATACAAGCGTCTGTATGCTAAATCAAACCAAATTATCTCCGGAAGCAAATAAAGTAATACATGATTACCTGAATTTGCCATTTCCTTTTATTGAGGGAGTAAGATGTCCCTATTTTAATAACGCCCGAGTTGGCCAGCGCGGCCAGCTAAAAGTGCTCATTGGCAAAGGCGCACCGCAAGAAATTGTGGAAGAAGCCAAAATTATTTCTATTCAATATAAACAAAATATTTCGGATCACGACACAACAGCCGAGCATATCTGCCGGTTTTTGGTAGAACATAATTTGGGCATTGATTGTTCGGGATTTATCTCTACTGTTTTGCAGGCAGAATTTTTGACCAAAAAAATTGATTTAACTAAACAAATTTTTATCACACCAAAAACTAATATTGCGCGCTGGTTGATAGGTCGTTTACGACCGATAGAGCAAATGAGTGTAAAAGTGTATGCAAACGATAAAAATACTAAAGTAATTAATGCTGTAACAGATATTCAAGCCGGAGATTTAATAATTATGCTTAAAACTGGTCCGACCAAAAATCACGACCATATGTTACTTATTACCGAAACTGATGGAAACACGGTACAATACGCTCATGCGCGCGCCTGGTCGAGCGAAGGCAGGTACGGTCATGGGGTTTCTGTTGGCACCATCACCATAAACAATCCCGAAAAAGGACTGCTCGATCAATTGTGGGAAGAAAAAGATAAAATAAATCATGATAACGAAACATTTTGGGAAGCAAAAGAAGCAACAGTTTTGGAAATTAGACGATTACGATTTTAATTGTCCCCTCCTTAAGAAGGAGGGGTTAGGGGAGGTCCAAGTCTAGGACCCTTCCTGCACCTCCCCTTCTTAAGGGGAGGACAAACATATACAAACTTGATATGGATTTATCAATCATTCAGCACGCACTCACCTATTTATTATTCTCCGCTCTGGGAGCTTTTGTTTGGGCGCCACTCTTAACCAAATTTTTATATACATACAAAATCACTCGCCGCGATGAATTTGATTTCACGCTCAAAGGCGAACGTAATCAAAAAGTTGGCACACCGATTATGGGCGGACTGTTGGTGGTCTTGACCGTAACGATTGTCACCATTTTATTTAACTGGAATCGCGAAAATACCTACGTGCCGATTGGTGTGATGGGTATTGCAGCTCTGCTTGGCGCAGCCGATGACTTACTTAATATTTTTGGCAAGAAACGTCGCGAACGCAAAATTTCCCATATTTTACATTTGATTAAAGTGCACAAGAAATTGACGATGAAACTATGGTATATCCTAATTTTACCTTGGGAAATATTTAGAAAAACTACGTCTATTTTTGGTTCTCATCCCGGACGAGGTATTCAAGTCCATGAAAAATTGCTTTTCCAATTTGTGGCCGGCGCGATTACCGCTTGGTGGATATATTTCAAGCTTGGCATTCAGTGGCATTATCTGTGGATACCCTTTATTGGCCAGCCCCATATTGGCTGGTGGATTATTCCGATTGTAATTTTCTTTGTAATGTTTACCGCTAACGCTGTTAATTTTGCTGACGGTCTCGATGGCCTGGTGGGCGGATCTTTAATTATTACTTTTTTGGGTCTAATGATCATTAGCTGGACTGAAGGTCGTATTTCTTTTACTTATCTTAATGCTACGGTAGTGGGCGCTCTAATTGCCTATACTTATTTTAATGTTAAACCCGCACGATTTCAGATGGGCGATGTGGGATCGTTGGGGTTAGGGGCACTACTGGCAATCAACACGATTGCGATCAACCGCACGCTGCTTATTCCATTTTTGGGTTTTATTTTTTATGTAGAAATTATTTCGGTACTGATTCAGGTGTTCTGCCGCCGACTGCTCGGACGCAGATTTTTCAAGATGGCGCCATTACACCACCATTTTGAATTCCGCGGCTGGAGCGAAGAAAAAATTGTGATGCGTTTTTGGTTAATTCACGGTTTTTTTGTGATTTTGGCGGTTTGGATGAGTTTATATAAATAATATGTATTTAGCCTGGAAAGAAAAAAATATCACTGATTTCTCTGAAAAAAGTATAGAAGCCGCTTACAACGATGGCTATGTTTTTACGCGCATTGGCCGCGGCGCGATGAACCAAACCAGAATTTTACGAATTGATTTGGATAAATTTAAGTTATCTTCGGAAAATAAACGAATCTTGAAAAAAACAGATGATGTCAGTTTGTTTGTTTCCCCTATCCCCTACGAAAATTATGATTGGGCAATTCACAAAATGGGCAAAGAATTTTATGAACAAAAATTCGGCGCCAAAACATTTAGCGCCCAAAAAATCAAAGAATTAATTACAGATAAAAGCAAAAGTAATTTTAATAAATTATTTATTTATTATAAAAGTGGACAAAATATGGGCTACTGCATAGCTTTGGAAACAGCCAACATTTTGCATTACTGTTATCCTTTTTATAACCTAGAACTAAATCATCAAAACCTCGGCATGGGCATGATGCTCAAAGCCATTATCTGGGCGCAGGAGAACAGTAAAAAATACATCTATCTTGGTTCCGCCCAGCGCCCTGCCGATACTTATAAACTACAGTTTTTGGGGTTAGAATGGTTTGATGGAAATAGTTGGAGAAATGATTTAGAAAAGTTAAAAAAAATATTATCCGTGTAATCCTATTTAATCTGTCTAAATCTGTGTTATGAAAATCCACTTTATCGGCATCTGCGGCGTAGCCATGAGCGCGCTCTCTGCCGCTTTTAAAAACGAAGGCTGGGAAGTGACGGGCAGCGATGTGGGATTTTTTCCGCCAATTTCGGATTACCTAAAAAATAACAACATTAACTTTTATCCAGGCTGGCATGTAGACAAGATGATGGCTGGCGGCGCGCCGGATATTGTGGTGGTAGGTAATGTGGCCGGCAGCAGCAATCCGGAATTTGTGTTTGCTCAAGAAAATAATTTGCGCTATTTATCGTACCCGGAAGTAATCGCGGAATATATTGTGGCGCCACATTCTCTGGTCTGCGCCGGCACCTACGGCAAAACTTCTAGCTCCGCTTTGCTTACCTTGATTTTAAAAAATGCCGATATAGATCCCGGATATATGTTTGGCGGATTAAGCATAAACTTGCCGTTTAGCGCTCAATTAAAAAAACAAGATACGGAATGGAGTGTGCTCGAAGGCGACGAATACAAAACCGCTCGCTGGGATAACCGTCCCAAGTTTGCGCTTTACTCCCCCACCCACCTACTACTTACTTCGGTCTCTTGGGATCATGCTGATATTTATCTCACTGAAGAATCGTATTTTCAAGCTTTTAAAAATTTAATTTCTACCATTCCCCAAAATGGTTTGGTTGTGGCTTGCATTGACGCAGCAAATATAAATGAAAGTTTGAACAGCAACCTAAATGGAGCCAAAATTATTACCTACGGCAAAAATCAAAACGCCAACTACCAATATTACGACCTCCAACAAACCAAGGACGGAATGAATTTTAAGATAAAATCTAACGGAACCGAATACAACATAACTACACCGGTGCTGGGTGAACATATGGCCGAAAATATTTGCGGGTCATTTGCGATAGCCAAAGAAATTGGTATAGACACAAATGTAATTATAAAAACTATCGCCGAATTTAAAGGCATAAAACGCCGTTTAGAAAAAAGATATGACGGCGACCTAAGTGTCTATGACGATCTGGCGCATTCTCCGACCAAAGCCGCGGCAACTCTGGCAACTCTGCGAACTATTTATCCTAAAAATAAAATCGTGGCTATTTTTGAACCAAACACCGGCAACCGCAAACCTCAATCTGCGGGCGGGTATGCCAATGCTTTTGCCAACGCGGACGAAGTAATTATTCCCACACTTACCAAAGTAAAAACAAATAAAGACGACACCGATCCTCCGTTTGACGGATCTGTTTTACATAATATAATTGTTCAAACTAATCCAAATACGGTATTTATTCCAGATGATAAAAACATCATT
The DNA here is from genome assembly GCA_964594385.1 of uncultured Gammaproteobacteria bacterium. Lineage (GTDB taxonomy): Bacteria > Patescibacteriota > Patescibacteriia > Magasanikbacterales > GWA2-37-8 > XYD2-FULL-39-9. Next base: position 7,493 of record CAZQLV010000035.1, read on the forward strand.
GAGCATATTAAAAAAACCACCAGCACCGGCGATGTAGTAGTTTTTTTGGGGTCACATGGATTTAGAGGTATGATCGAAACACTGATTACTTCCCTTCATCAACCACTTCCGCAGTAACTGTTTCGCCTTTGATATCGTTTACCAGTAACGTAATTCCACAGACGTCGCACTCTACCACATTACCTACAGCCAAATT
>CAZQLV010000036.1:0-7618 GCA_964594385.1 uncultured Gammaproteobacteria bacterium
AATAATTCCACCGTGAGCGATTCTTTCCGCCGCTTTCTACTAAAGAAAGCGGCTATAGAGGTTTTTGCTGACAAAATGGGGTGACAAAGGTAAATTTTTTGTTTTTCTACAAAGAAAGATAGATAAAAAGGGGATAAATACAGAAAAGTGGATATATTTGTATACACTGGTGTATACAAATATACACACATCCCCTTACTTATCCCCATAGTTATCCCCTTTTATCCACAAAAATAAAAACTAATAAATCATTTTAAAAGTAGTGGGCAGACCTCAGACAACAAACATCCTGGTAAATACCTATTGTATGAGTCCAACCGCCTGAGGTTGGACTAGTCTATAACCTAATATCTGGCGGCAAAGTAGAGCTTATCTGCCATTTGCCGAGCAGCTAACATTTCAGCCTTGATGGTGGGGTACTCCAGCCATTCCCGGGGAAAAGCATCCCGGCCAAAACAAGCGCCGAGTAACGCGCCAAGAAGGGCAGCGCTAGTATCAGTATCGCCACCAGCATGCACAGCGGCCATGATAGACTGATACGGCTTATCGCCATTTAAAAGAACTTGCAGCATCATTCCTAATACGTAGGGGACGGTAACCAGAGAACTCCCTTCAGTGCCCCACAATTTGGCTACATCTTCATAACTCTGAGGATTTGCGCTAAACAACTGGCGCAGTCGACCGGAAATAGTGACACTATCGCCAATAGGCTGGTTGTCGGGGAAATATTGCAGACCCAATTTTTCGACTTGCTCAACTTCAATAGCGAGAACGCCTAACAAGTTATGAGCATTATCATATGATAGCATCATAGGACGACGCAAAAGCATATCGAGATAACGCGCATAGGCAAAGGCTGCAACGCTGGCACGAATATCCCAATGAGTCATGAGTCCGAGCTCAAAACACCAAAACTTCAAGCCCTCGGCTTTTGTACTGCCTTCAAGGGCGCTCAAAATTCCAAGTGAAGCAGACCGCATCGCCGGCCCATTTCCAATACCAGAGTTTGGTTTACCTCGCTTGGCCGGATGTCCAATCTCTCGTTTACTATCACGCAATTCTTCAATACCAGCCTTAACAGTTGGCCCCCAAGCATCCGGGCGTTCATGCAACGCTATGATATGGGCAACAACCTGCCGGTAGTTATCCCAACCAGCTCTTGGTGACCTGTATAGTGTTTTTGTCACCACCCCATTAAGAAATTCATCATCAGTTGTTTTAAAGGGTTCACGATCGGGAATGAAGCCTGCCCAAGATGGATCTACTCCAGCCAGGGTAGCATCTTTCCAAATACGCTTCTTTAAACTCAGAGTATCGGCAATTTTAACAGGATCTGGAAATAACTCCCATGCGGCCGCAAGTTGCACAGTTTGCCCATCGATGATGACACTAGATGGCAAGCCTTCCACATCCGCTCCGGCAGCATCACCGATAGCAATACCGCTTAGAACAGCGGCAACTCTGTCTCTGCTGATCTTGTTCATCTGCCACTCCAGGGTTGTTAGTCCACAAGAAGTATGCAGATTGAAATAAGTTTTGTCAATATTAAAATCCGCAACAGTTACAAAATTGTTTAATATAATTTCTACGAAAAAAATCGTCGTTATAATATATATTATTTTCTCTTATCTTAGCTAATTTATTTTAACTTGTTAAGTTATTAACATTTTTTTGTGTGATTATTTTATGGCACTTGTTAACATAAACACGCAAGGATGCTCCTTGACAATTTATTCCAAACACACGAAAGGCCAAACCTATGCATCTCACCGTTGACATCGTAGTTGTCTGCAAAAACAAAATTGTGCTTATCAGAAGAAGTAAGCCGCCGTTTATGGATCGCCTAGTTTTACCTGGTGGGCATGTAGAAGAATCTGATGCTAATCTTCGGGCAGCATGCTGTCGTGAAGTGGCCGAAGAAATTGGATTGGAGATTGCACCAGAGCAATTAGAACTACTCACAGTCCTAGACGCCGCTGACCGTGACCCGCGACCAGAACGACGTATTTCAATTGTTTTTATGGTTAAACTCACAGAACTGCCGCTACTAACGGCAGGCAGCGATGCGCTAAAAGTTGAGGTTGTAGAACTTGACTCGCTTACTCAAAAAATGGTAGGGTTCGATCATTTCCTGGCCATCTTGGCCGCGAAAGGAATAGCACGATGAGCAACAATCCTGTAATCGTCTTGGCTCTAGGCAGTATGGCAAAAATAGGTAGGCGTATTGCAACGGCATTGGCAAAAAAAGATCCAAATGGTTTTATCTTTGCCGAGGTAGATATGACACAATTTGCCAATGGGGAAGTAAAAACTACAGTCCCCATCACGCTGCGCCACCATAATGTCTATCTCATCGCACCACTCCAAGAGCCTGATCCAAATACTGCGCTTATGCAGCTTCTGATTGCTGGCGATAGTATCAGGCGAGCATCGGCAGAGAGTCTCACGCTGGTACTGCCATACCTTTGCTACTCGCGACAAGACCGGAAGGCGGCGCCGCGAGAGCCGATCACTGCACGGCTAGTGGCGGACATGATTGAATCAAATAAATTGGTTGAGCGAATACTGACATTTGATTTACACAGCGATCAAATACAGGGGTGCTATTCGATCCCGGTTGACAACCTCTATGGCGCCCTCATTCACCGAAAGTTTTTTGCCAATAAATTCGGTAATGATTTCCGGAATACAGTCATGGTATCGCCAGACTTTGGTGGAGCGCAACGCGCGCGACGGTTTGCCAAATTACTCTCTCGTGAAATTCCAGTCTACACCATCGACAAACGTCGGAGCGGCCCTAATCAGGCCGAAGTAATGCATTTTGTCGGCGGCGATATCACCGGTAAAGATGTGATCATCTACGACGATATGATAGATACCGGCGGAAGTATTATTGCTGCCAGTCACGAAGCAACTAAGCGTGGCGCGCTATCTATCACAGTAGCTGCCACGCATGGCGTATTCAGTTCTAAAGATGGCACTTCTATTAGCAAACGGTTTGAAAAGGCAATCAGTACTGGCCTGCCTCTGAGTGTCGTTATCACGGAATCTATTCCCCGCAGCAAAGAATTTGCGACAGATAACCAGGCCTGGCTCACCATATTGCCGATCGACGAATTCCTCGCCGAGGCAATCTACCAGGCCGCAACCGTGGGCGGGAGCGTTAGCTCGCTCTTTGATCCACAGGAGTAAGCACATGAACCTCGAACAGCACATCCGCAACTTCCCCGACCACCCGGAACCAGGCGTCCAGTTCAAGGACCTCACGCCACTTCTAGGCAACGCGCAAGCGTTCGCAGCAACGATCGACGCAATCGTTGAGCTGGCCAAAGACCTTCGAGCTGAAGCGATTGGCGCGTTCGATGCCCGAGGCTTCTGGTTTGCGCCCAGCGTTGCCATGAAGTTGGGTATCGGATGGTTCCCCTTTCGCAAGCCCGGCAAATTGCCAGGTGAGGTTATCACCGCAAGTTACGGGCTTGAATACGGCACAGATTCTCTGTCTGTACATAAGGACGCAATCAGCCCCGGAACGCGAGTGCTCCTGATCGACGATGTCCTAGCCACTGCCGGCACGATGCGAACCGGCATTACGCTGACCGAAGCTCTCGGCGGCACAGTGGTCGGCGTTATCACCGTGATTGAAATTACAGCGCTGGCAGGTCGGCAGAAGCTGACCCCTTACCACGTGCAATCGCTCATTAAGTATTAATTCTTTTTTCTAGGCCGAGTTGAAAACTTTTTCAGCTCGGCCAAATTAAAAACACCCTGAGGATTCGGAGTGTTTTTTTTAAAAAAATTAATACAATATATAAATTTATCAATAAAAATAAAAACCGCCAAAGCTTGCAAGCAAAACTTCAGCGGTAACTTCGCCACAAAAAATAAGCCAGGGTGATAATGAGCGAGACTCCTAGTAAGAGCCAAGTTGATCTGGACACTTTTCTTTCCTGCTCCCAATCGCGAACCATCTTTCCAAAAATACGATTCTTCAAAAGAGCTTGATGGAATCTTTCCGACCCCTTTGCATAGAAACCGCCAGCAAAAAATGCAAAAGGTGCCGCAGGCACCATTGGTAAAATAAAGCCTAAGATCGCGCCGATCATGGCAAGATGTCCCAAAAATTCCCACGCACTCCTTCGTATTCTGCTTTTCTCCACGGCTTCCTCCTGATAAAATTGGTTCACAAAATTTAATCTGCCGAAGAATTTACTTCAGCAAATCAAATTTTGTGGACCTGGCGAGAATCGGACTCGCGTCTGAGCAATGCGAATGCCCTATACTACCACTGTATTACAGGCCCGTGGTGTCCCCGGAGGGAATTGAACCCCCATTTCGTCCTTAGGACGGACTCGTTCTATCCGTTGAACTACGAGGACAAGTTGAATTTACAACTGAAACTATATAGCAAAAATACTGTTTTGACAATGCTATATACTAACGGCTATAATTGCCTTACTATTATCATAGATATGCAAACTCTTTTATTATTACTTCTCGGACTCATCGCGCTTGGCCTGGCCATAGTTATTTTTATTATTACCAAAAAATCGGATAATAAACCAAACGAAGGCGATCAAAATCTTTTCCTCATGTTGCAAAATCAAATTCAAGATTTAAACCGACTGGTAGAACAAAAAATAACTGACACGCACAAAGTAATGAATGAAACGCAAACTAATCTAAACAAAACGATCCAATCACAATTTGGTCAGAGCATGAAAATTATTACCGACGTAACCGAACGCTTGACCAAACTAGACGAAACTAATCGCCAAGTGGTAAGTTTTACCGACCAACTACAAAGCCTACAAGATATTTTAAAAAATCCAAAACAACGTGGAATTTTGGGAGAATATTATTTAGAAACATTGCTCAAAAATGTCTTGGCTCCCGGCCAATACCAAATGCAATACGGATTTAACAATGCCGAAATTGTGGACGCAGTTGTGTTTGTAAAAGACAAAATTATTCCGGTTGATTCCAAATTTAGTTTGGAGAATTATAACCGCATGATTGAAACAACTGACCCGAACGAAAAAATTCGTTTAGAAAAACTTTTTGTAAACGATCTCAAAATGCGAATTACTGAAACTGCCAAATATATTCGACCGGAAGAGGGGACAATGGAATTTGCGTTTATGTTTATTCCGCACGAAGCGATTTATTATGACTTACTCATAAACAAAATCGGCGCCCTCACCGAAGATTCCGAAAATCTCATCCAACGCGCGGCCGGTAAATACAAAGTAATTATTGTTTCGCCAACTTCGTTTTTGGCATATTTACAAACTGTTCTGCAAGGTCTCAAAGCTATGCAAATCGAAGAAACCACCAAAGATATAATCAAACGCGTCGGAGAAATTGGTACACATTTAAAAAAATACGAAGAATACCACAACAAAATGGGCGCATCTATCGGAACAGTGGTCAGCCACTTTAACAGCTCAAGCAAAGAATTTAAAAAAATAGATAAGGACGTGGTTCGCATTACCGGAGACTCAATTGGCTATGAGACTATACTGATTGAGAAGCCGGATTCGGAGGAATAAAGATAATTAAAATATGATATATCTAATTGGAGCCCCACCTAGATGCGGCAAAACAACACTGGCTAAAAAAATGTCTAAGCAAACCAAAATTTCTTGGATATCTTGTGATACTTTAGACTCAATAACCCAACAATTCACACCAAAAGAAAAATGGCATGAAAAATTCCCTTATTCTGCTTTACGCAAAAAAGACGGATCGAGAAACAATGATTTGTTTTATAGTAAATACTCAACAACAGAGATAATGAACGTATTAAAAAAACAAGGCGAAACAGTCTATAAAGCGATTGATACAGTAATAGCTTGCGAGATAGCTGACGGAAATGATTATATTATTGAAGGCTATCATATTGTACCTAGTTTTGCGCAAAAAATGATTAAAAAGTATGGCAAGCAAAATGTACGGGCTGTTTTCCTCACAAAATTTGATGAACATAAATTTGCTAAAGATGTGCAAAAAAGTACGACCCCAAATGACTGGCTGCTTGTTTTAACTAAAAACCCAGAAACATTTGTGAAGGTTGGTAAAATGGTGTCAGATTATAGCAAATACTTTGAAAAGGAAGCCAAAAAGCTTGGCCTAGAGGTATTTAATACTGATAATGATTTTGCTGGTCAGATTAACAGGGCTATAAAGTATTTGATTACTATAACTTGACATATATATAAAATATAGCTATAATATATACATTAAGTTATTAATTTTTAGCGTATGGTTACCCAAGTAATTTTTAAAATCGATAAAAAACTCAAAGATAGAGCTATGGCCAAGGCACAAAATGAAGGCATTGCTTTTGCTTCAGTCCTAAAACTAGCCACCAAAGCATTCGTGGATGGTGATTTAAATTTGGGTTTAATTGGTAGTGAAAAATTTAACGCCTCTACCAGCAGAGAAATTAAGCGCGCCTTAAAGGATATTTCTCAAGGCAAAAATATGTCACCCGGCTTTTCCTCAGCCAAAGAAGCTATCAAATATTTGAAGGGTTTATAGATTATGGAAGCGAAGTTGCATAAAAATTTCCAGAAAAAATTCGACAAGATTCCTCCCAAAATTCAAGAATATTTCTATGAACGTTTAGATTTATTTTTACAAGATAAATTTAATAAAACACTAAGTAATCACTCAGTTGATAAAGCCTACCCCAATTGCAGAAGTATAAATATAAGTGGCGACTACCGGGCGATTTTTAAAGAAAACGGAGATGTGGCTATATTTATCACGATTGGCACCCATTCTGACCTTTATTAACCCACTTCCTTGACTTTTCCTAATAAATACAGTAGTATTGTAACTACTTAAATATCGCTCTCAAAACTAATTTATACTATGCCTAACATACAAAGCGCCAAAAAAGAACTCCGCAAAATGAAAAAACGCGCCGCTGCCAACAAATTGCGCCGCGACACCTTCAAAGAATTAGTCAAAAAAGCCGAAAAAACCAAAGCCGCCGATGTATTAAAGGCTGCTCAACAGGCCTTAGACAAAGCTGCCAGAGCCGGTGTAATCAAGAAAAACACAGCTGCGCGCAAGCTTTCCAGACTAATGAAGAAACTCAATAAAAAAGCTTAACTTAACTTCGCCACAAATAAATCTATAAGCCAAGACTGGTCCGCAAGACCGGTCTTTGTTTTTATATCTATTTCTAAGAGTTGATTATAAATATCTTTTAGCTTATCTAATGAATATCGTTTGATGAGCGGCAAAGATTTTTTGACCACAAACGGATGCAAGGCCAATACCTTGGCCATTTGGTCGCTGGATATATTTTCTTGTCTATTAAATAAATCGCGCAAAGAAATAAGTATTCTAAACTGACGCAAAATCATACTAAACAAATAGCCATCGTCTTGGCCCAAGCGGCGCTGATCTTCAATTAGTTTAAAGGATAATTTGGAATTGCCGGCCACAATCGCATCTACCATATTAAAAATATTATCATCGGATTTTTCTTCCAAAAATAATTGCACATCGGAGAGGGTTATTTCTTTTTTTGTGTAGGCCACCAATTGATCTATAAGAGAATTAGCATACCACATATCGCCACCTACATTTTGTGACAAATAATTTA
>CAZQLV010000037.1:0-7602 GCA_964594385.1 uncultured Gammaproteobacteria bacterium
TAGTGCTCTCCACCTGGCACACCAACAACGCCCCAACCACCTTGCCGCGCTTGGTAGATATGGGTGTGGCGCCATTCATGGTTGCCTATACCACCAATATCGTCATGGCGCAGCGCCTGGTTCGCAAAATCTGTACCTACTGCAAAAAAGAATACTACCTAGATAAAGTTGTGGGCGACGAGCTGGGCAAGGTTTTTGATGTCAAAAAAATCTCCGCGCTTTTTAAAGATAATATTCCTAAAGATTATAAAGATGAAGGCACGGATGTTGAGAAGATTACATTTTACCAAGGCGCCGGCTGTAGTCGCTGTGGCCAAACCGGTTATAAAGGGCGTTTGGGCATTTATGAAATCCTAGAAATGGACGAAGAACTAATCAAGATGATTAACGCCCACGGCACGGCCGAAGACATCAAAAAATATGCGCGCGAACAAGGCATGATCACCATGCTGGAAGATGGACTCATCAAAGCTAAGATGGGAATTACCACTATTAGTGAAGTCCTCCGCGTAACTAAAGAATAAATTATATTAAGATATAAACTAATTCGTTCGGAAATAATCAAGCAAGCTTGTTATTTCTCTCACTCATTACGATTATGGCCAAAACTCCACGTCAACAATCTGCTCTAGAAATAAAAATTAGAGCTTGGGTAGACAACTTTATACATCGCGTCCCGATAATACAAAAAATTCTTTTTGTTAGCCATCTAAAAACCATGGTTAAGGCCGGGCTGTCACTGATTGACGCCCTACGCATTTTGAGCGAAGAAATAGAAAATAAAAAATTAAAAAACGTGATTGCGGATGTCAAAGCCGGCGTAGAAAAGGGTGAACAATTTAGCGATGTGCTGGCTAAATATCCTAACATTTTTCCTCCGATATATGTAAGCATGATCGCGGCCGGAGAAACCGCCGGTAAGATAGAGTCCGCTTTGGAACAAGTTTCTATCCAAATGAAAAAAAATCATGAACTAAGCTCAAAAATAACAGGGGCTCTAATGTATCCGGCTGTAATTGTGATCGCCATGATTGGTATCAGTATTGAAGTAGTTGTCTTTATTTTGCCAAAATTATTGGTAATGTTCCAAGAATTTAACGCTCAACTGCCTCTACCTACCCGGATTTTAATTGCCATTACCAACTTTACTCAACATTATGGATTGTGGGTGGTCGTAGTTTTGATATTACTTATCATCATTTTTGCCCAATTATTAAAACAGATAAAAGTAAAACGAGTAGTCCATGCTCTCATTCTTAAATTGCCGATTGCGGGCAGCATTATCAAAAAAATTAACTTGGCTCGTTTTACCCTTACTCTTTCATCTTTGCTAGAAAGTACGATTCCTATTATTGACGCCACCCGTATTGCGTCAGATGTGCTGGGTAATGTAATCTATAAAGAGAGGCTGGTAGCTGTTTCCGAATCCCTAAAAAAAGGAGAAGCGCTTTCGGAAATCTTAAGAAAATCTCCAAACATTTTTCCTCCGATGGTTACCGAAATGATCATGGTTGGCGAACGATCCGGAAAAAGTGAAGATATGTTACGTGAATTGGCCGAATATTATGGCAATGAAGTTGATACAACTATGAGAAACTTTACAACAATTATTGAACCGGTAATTATTCTTGTGATGGGTGTGGCCGTGGCCGGAATCGCGACTGCCATTATCATGCCTATGTATTCTTTGGCGCAAAGTATTTAATCTATGTTTTTGCACAACCCCTTTTCCGATGCTTTTGGTCTGGATATTGGAGATTTGTCAATAAAATTAATCCAACTGACTCCCTCGCCTTTCTACCGAAGACAGTTCTTTAACATTAAAGAACTGCGGGCCACACCATTGCCTCCGGGCTTGATTGTAAACGGCGAAATTCAAAAGCCGGAACTGGTCCGAAAAAAAATCCTACATTTAATTGGCAAGGAAGGCGATGGCTTTAAACCTATCCATTCTCCCTGGGTGATTGCCAGTTTACCCGAGCCAAAAACTTTTCTAAAACTGATCAACATGGAAATCAATTATGCCGCGCTTACTTCCGTAGATGTGGCTTATCAGGCAAAGAAACATTTGCCTTTTGAGCTGGAAGATACTTATTTAGACTGGCAAATTATTCCTTCCACGGTTAAAGACAAAAGCACACAGGTGCTCATTGCGGCCACTCCCAAAATCATTGCCGATTCCTATACCTATCTATTAGAAAGTACTGGCCTTAACCCCATTGCTCTGGAAACCGAGGCGGTAGCTATTGCCAGAGCGATGATTACCTACGACAAAGACTACACCGGCCAAGCGCGCGCGATTTTAGATTTAGGAGCTACTCGTTCCAACTTGACTATTTACGATAATACCAGTATTCAATTTAGCACAACGCTGAGCTTCTCCGGAGAAATCGTCACTTCGGCCATTGCGCAGGAATTAAAAATAGAACATTCCGAAGCTGAAAATTTAAAAATTAAAAACGGACTAAAATACGACACGCAAAACCCCAACTACATCGCGGCTGTTTCGGCTATTGCCGACAAATTAATTAGCGAGCTAAAGGCGGCGCTGCTGTTTTATAAAGAACATTTTGATAATATAAATGATGTAAAACTGATTACCTTGTGCGGAGGCATGGCCAATCTAGAAAATATAGAAACTTTTATCTCCAAGCAGTTGAATATACCCTCTCACGCCGGGCATCCTTGGAAAAATTTAGCTAATCAAAAATTATACAACTACGAAACTAGAAAAAGTCTATCTCTTACCACCGCTATCGGCTTGGCGCTCCGAGCAAGCCAAAATCCGCTACAAAACTATCGACATGAGAATTTATAATCTATGATGAATTTTAGCCTCAATTTACTGCCTACCGGTAAAAAAAACCATTTAGAAACTACGATGAATTTTTTATTGATTAAAAATATTGTAGAACTTTTTCTGCTTGTCGTAGCCTCTTTAACGGCCACACTTATTTGGAGCTGGCTTTTCTTGGAAGATGATTTTGCCAGTCTCACCCAAAGCGCGCTCCTGATAAATCGCGAATCGTACAGCTATAACCAAGATGCCAAAAATATCAATAATCTTATTAGAGATATAAATCTGGCAAGCAAAGGATTTTCACCGGTTAGTCCAAAATTAAAAGATTTAAGCAGCTCGCTACCCAACGATATTAAACTAAGCTCCTTACAAATTGATACCCAGGCGCAAAAAATTATTATTAACGGCACCGCCATATCCAGATCGGCTCTGCTCAATTATGAAGATATTTTGAGTCACATTCCTTGGATTACAAATGTGGAAACTCCGGTTTCTCAATTATTCCAAAAAGAAAATATTAACTTTGAATTTCACGCTACCCTTAAAAATCCTACAGCCCAACATTAATATGACTATTGATCCAACCAGAAAAATAATTATTAGAGTAAGCATCATTTCGTTGCTATTTCTGGGTATTACTTTTGGAGTTTTGGTGCCCACACTACTTCGTATCAGAAAAACTTCCGAGGAAAGCCTAAAGCTGCGATTATTTTTGGAAGATAAATATCAACAATCTCTCAACTCTCGCATCACCAGAAAAAAATTGACCGAGATAAAGTCAGCTGTCGCTAATTTTAATAATTTTATATTTAAGACCCAGGACGAATTACAATTAATTACTTTTCTAGAAAATTTAGCGGCAAAAAATAACGTTGTCCCGACCATTACTTCCTCTAATTTAGATAAAATTGGCGACAGTCACTTAGCCGATATCTCTTTAGATCTGAAGGGAAACTATTATAATATTCTTAAATATATATCCGAACTTGAATCTTCTAATTATTTTATTAAAATCCAACAATTACAATTAACGCCTAACTTTACCAAAGACGGCGACCCTTCTCCCATGGTAAACTTAAGCATCACTACCGAACTATATGTTAACCAGTAAACCAAAAATTCCTACATTTTATGGGGGCAGATACGGATTCTGGCGTCTGATTTATATTTTAATTTTTGCCCTACTACTATCGGCTATACTGCTAACCTATTATTTTATTTACGAAAATATCTATAGCACAGTGGCCAATGCCAACGCGATTATATCGCTCAAATCGGATGTAAATCTATATAATTTAGATTTAGGCGAATTTGAAAAAGCATCCGCCGCTATTAATAAAAAACAGCAACTGGAAAGCTTCTTTCCCGATCCGAGAAATATGTTCTACTACCGAACTCCAACCTCAACCTATGTCAATTCCAGCACTCAATCCTAAAAATACATACTGGTTTATATTGGGGCGAGAACCCATGATTGCCGTGGCTGAAATAGACGCGGTTTTAAGTTTGAAAAAATATAATTATGCCCCACCTATTTTAAAAGTTGAAACAGAACCGGTAGAATCAATCAAACTTATCAAACAGTTGGGCGGGACAATTAAACTGGCCAAAGAAATGGCCACTAACGCTTCTGAACAAAAAATAATTGAATTAATTATAGAGGAATTAAAAACCGTGTCCGGTAAAATAAATTTTGGCATCAGTATTTATGCGGACGATAAAAATGACTTTGTTAATTTAAAATTAGCCGAAACATTTGGCAAAACCATCAAAAAATCTCTCAAAACGGAAGGGCTGTCCGTGCGCTATGTAGAAAATCGCGAGCCGATTTTATCTTCAGTTACGGTAGAAAAAAATAATCTCACCGGCCGCGGTCGAGAATTTTTAATACAAAAAAATTATAATAATTCATTTTCTTTAGCCAAAACCGAAGCCGTGCAGCCATTTGAGGAATTTAGCGCCCGAGATTTTGGCCGACCCGGACGCGACGATCTCAGCGGCATGCTACCCCCCAAATTAGCCATGATTATGCTAAATTTGGCTCAAGCTAACATAAACTCTACTATCCTAGATCCATTTTGCGGATCGGGCACAATCTTAAGTGAAGCAATATTGTTAGGCTACAAAAATTTAATTGGCACCGATATTTCCGACAAAGCAATTGCCGACACCGAACAAAATATTGCCTGGACAGCTGACAGATTTGGCATCCCCACAGACCAATTAAACATAAAACTCCAAACCGAAAAAATAGAAAATATTCACACAATTATCAAACCTTCGTCGGTTGAAGCAATCGTGGCAGAACCTTACATGGGCAAACCGCTCAAGGGCAACGAAACCAGAGAAGATTTATTTAAGCAAGCCAGCGAGCTAAAAAAATTATACTTGGTTGCGTTTGCGCAATTTTATAAACTGTTAAAACCAGCGGGCAAGGTGGTTTTCTTAATTCCTCGTTTTTCCGCCAAAGGCGGGTCCGCCTCGGGCGGAAAATTCACTAATGATTGGATAACTATTGATTGCCAAAAAGAAATCAGAGAACTTGGTTTTAAATTATCACCCTATTTTGAAGAAAAAATGCCTCTAGTTTACGCCCGCCCCAACCAACGCGTAGCCAGAGAAATTTGGCGATTTGAAAAAACTAAATAAAAACAAAAAACAATTAATTTTAGCAGCGTCCATCGCACCCTCGAGAGGGCGCCCCGCCCTTCGCGAAGGGCGGGGCTGTTTGGACGCAAGAAAATTAATTGTTTTTTGTTTATTGAATTATGCATTGATGTGGAAATAGCAAACATCCCCATCCTGCATTACATAGTCTTTGCCTTCTAACCTCATCTTGCCGGTGGTTTTTATCTTGCTCCAACCACCCGCTGCCACAAAATCCTGCCAATTTACCACATCGGCCTTGATAAATCCTTTGATAAAATCCGTATGAATAACACCAGCCGCTTCGGGAGCTTTGGCGCCGCGGCGCACGGTCCAGGCGCGCGTTTCCGGTTCGCCCGAAGTCAAAAAAGTAATTAAATTTAATAATTTGTAGCTAGCGGCGATAAGTTTATCCAACCCACTTTCATTCATTCCTAGTTCTTGCAAATAATTCTTGGCTTCTTCAGGTGTTAATTCGGCAAGTTCGGCTTCTAGCTTGGCTGAAATCTCTATTTGCGGAGTCGAAATCCCCTCCTGCCCGAGGAGGGGGCTGGGGGTGGTGGGAGTTACATTATTTTCATCAATATTAACCACATACAACATCGGTTTAATAGTCAAAAGCTGCAATTCTTTCATCCAAACTGTTTCATCTTCGTTATATTCCAAGTCACGGGCCGGTTTGCCAGCCTGCAATTGCTGCTCTACTCGTTCTAATAATGCCAATTGTTTTTCAAATTCTTTAGCCGAAGCGCCTTTGGCCGAACGTTTTACCATATCTAATTTTTTGCTCACTGTTTGCAAATCAGCCAGCGCCAATTCTAAATTTATTACCTCCGCGTCTTCTTTAGGGTCAACTTTGCCCCCCACATGAATCACGTTACTGTCGCTAAACGAACGCACCACCTGCACAATCGCGTCCACCTCGCGGATATGAGACAAAAATTTATTACCCAAACCTTCGCCGGTAGAAGCGCCTTTGACTAGCCCGGCAATATCTACAAACTCTATGACAGTGGGAATAGTTTTTAAAGATTTTGAAACTTCGGTTAATTTTTGTAAACGAATATCGGGTACTTCAACCACACCGACATTGGGGTCAATGGTACAAAAAGGATAATTTTGCGCGTCTGCCTGTTTGCTGCGAGTTAAAGCATTAAACAAGGTTGATTTTCCCACATTGGGCAGACCGACGATACCGACGGATAATGACATAAAATTTTTGCTAATAGCAAACAAATAATATCAAAGCTGAGCGCAAAATGCAACCGCCTATACCTATTCTAAAAAAACAGGGCAGACGCATTTGTCTGACCCTAGATGTATTGAAGTTCATTTCTTGTGTTTTGCAATGTAGTTTGGCAGAACCATAACATGCCAATGGCCTTTTTTTACCTCTTCTACCACAATTATCTTGTGTTCCTTTTTCTCTAACCTCCTAAGCCTACCTCCCAGCAACTTCTTACCAAGATCTGACACGCCCTCAAAAGAAATGTCTACGGTTGCGCCAGTTTCATGAGAAGATGTCCTCCATCCGCCTCCCAAAATAGCGCCTTTTTCATCCTTATGAAGTTTTAGCTGATACTCGGGCGTACGCACCAAAGAAGGAATTTTAAAAATATCACCTGTTTCCTTATGAACTGCCCCGAGTTCTGTATCCAAAAAAGGTTTTACCCAAAACCGCGCATAATGGTACATATATTTATTATCTGGATCAAGGTACCCAATTCCATTTTCTCCTTCGTCCAAATAATATGAACCTGTATCTGAAATCAATGCGAGAAGATTGTGTGTGATAAGTTCTTTAAGCTCATCTGCATCTTTAATATAGAGATTGTATTTAAGAGCTATCCTATACTGCTCTTTTTGTTTTGCTTGTAAAGCAAATATAATCCTAGCTCTACTAACAGCTTTCTTCTTAGCAGAGATACTGGGGCGTTTGTTATGCTTACGCCCGCTTTCAGCCTGGGCCGGGAAAGACAAACATATACACAACGATAAAAGAACCATGAATTTCGACATACTACCCTCCGATACTGACCATCTTAACAAACAAATCTATGATAAGCAAACTAAAAAACCGCTGCAAAAACAGCGATTTTTTTGGTGGACCAACGGGGATTTGAACCCCGGACCTCTTCCATGCCATGGAAGCGCTC
>CAZQLV010000038.1:0-7492 GCA_964594385.1 uncultured Gammaproteobacteria bacterium
CGTTGTATGGTGGCTGTTGTGTCTTTAAACCCACAGTTCAACTTAAAGATAATTGGGGATGGTGTAACGGTTCCTGTGATCTTGCTTCCAGTGTTGGGGGTACAGGATGTTATGACGCACAGTGGAGAGGCGCTGCTAATGAATGTGAAACATTTGGTACTGCTTCTACTCCATTTGCCGGACAAATTATTGTTGTGCCAAATGATTAAAAATAAATAAAGAATAAAAAACCCCGCTTTTCGCGAAAGGCGGGGTTTTTTATTCTACTCAAAAGACGAAAATTCTTCTGTTAAGTAGTTGGGGTGGCCGGAATCGTTGTCGATTCGGCCACCCAGTCTAGTTAAGGAGACGACGTAGCTGTCTCGGGATAATTGTAGCAGAGCCACGGGGATCCGCCTTGGGCGGTTCCCACCTTGAAGTAGAACCGCATCGGAACAGCAGGCTTCCCGGGCAGAGCCGGAATCTTGTCCAGGATCATGTCCGGAATATATTCCGTTTCCCACAACGGCACGCTGCTCGTGGTGCTGCCACCCTTCAGGTAGCAGGTGTTACTCATCACTTCCACCGCGAGCTTGTCGTAGTGGTACTCCTGGACCACAACCGTATTGGTCGTGTTCCCCGGCTGAGAGTCAATGCCGCAGTTCCACTGGAGCGGCGCCATCGAGTAGGCGTCCTTGGGCGGAGCACCGCAGTTGGCCGCGGGGGCGGCATCGGGCTGCACTTGCTGCCCACCATCGGTCGGCACTACGCCACCGTCGGTCTTGGGCACGCTGCTGTCCACCATGTCGTCGCCGCCACCCGGGCCGGGTCCGGCAGTGGATCCGCCACATCCGGTGTGAGCCATCGCAAGGATGCTCACCACGATTGCAAAGACGATAGAACCGATACCGATCGAACTCGCCACCTGGTTGGTCTCGGGGTTGTCGTTGGGGTGGGGCTCTTCGTTCCTGATGATTATACGCATGACACATGCCTTTCGTCGCCTGTGGCGACCTCTTGAGAGGGTCGCCTTGTGGCGACAAATGGGCAGGATTGCCCTTGGTCGATAACTACCTCGTGATTACGCGGAGCAATTATCGGCCAAAGGCCATCATTTTGGCTAATTCTAGATATTTTATAGTTTTAGTATTTTGTAAAGAACTGTTGTCTAGTGACAACAGCGAATAATAGCACATTTTAGCATTTTTGTCAATGCTATATGCTGTATAAATTATATCATATAAAAATTGTTCAACATATCCACAACCCATATTTTTTATTGCATTTTAAATTGTTGATTTGCCTAAAATATGCTACAATTACTTTAACATAATTCGTAAATGATGTTTGCGAAACTTAAAAATAAGTTAAATTTAATTTTCAGTAAAATCTGGACTTTTTTGCGTCCAAAACAAAAACTTGGTTTAGTTAGTTTTGTTTTTCTATCCAGCTTTTTTATTGTGGCTTGGCTTGTTTTTACTCCTTTTGCTCACGCGGGTGTGGGCGATTGGGTAGTGTCGACTTTTTCCAGTATACTTTTTGCGATTGCCGGCCTTTTGATTAAACTTACTTTTTTTGTCCTTAAATTTATTATAGAAGTAGCGGGCTATAACGGCTTCATAGATTCTCCGGCTGTGATTGTCGGTTGGGTAATGGTGCGCGATATTACCAATATGTTTTTTGTGGTGGTCCTGCTTATCATTTCTTTTGGCACTATTTTGGGTCTGGAGCAATACGAATATAAAAAATTATTAGTAAAATTAATCATGGCCGCGATTATTGTCAATTTTAGCCGAGTTATTTGCGGTTTGATTATAGATATAGCGCAAGTGGTAATGATAACTTTTGTCAATGGTATTGCTGCCACCGCCAGTGGCAATTTGGTTAGTATGTTTAAAGTAGACCAGATATTTAAATTATCCGGTGATACTAATTCCCAAACTCAATTAGGCAGCCCGAGCACGGTTTTTTTGGCAGCCGTCGCCGCGATTGCTTTCGCCACGATCATGTTTGTCACCATGCTTACTTTTTTGTTTTTACTGATGGCGCGCATGGCCATGCTCTGGGTTCTTATTGTTTTATCGCCATTTGCTTTTGTCTTAAATGTTTTGCCGCAAACGCAAGGTTATGCCAAAGAATGGTGGGGAGATTTTGGCGGGCATGTGGTAGCCGGACCGATTATTGCTTTTTTTCTCTGGTTATCTTTTGTGACGGTTGGCGCCGGCAACGCACACGATGAAATTATAGGCCATAATGGTTTGCAGGTAAGCCAAACAACAGTCAACGCCACTAATCCTGCCGAAGAGGAAGTTGGTATTACTTCCATAATGAGTTGGGCGAACATGGCCAATTTTGCGATTGCCATTGCGATGTTGCTCGCCGGCGCCAAAATGGCCCAGAGGTTGGGTGTTGTCGGCGGATCTATGATGGGCAAAGCCGGAGAACTGGGAAAGAAAGTAGCGATGTATGCTTCGGGTATCCAGGCTGGCAGATGGGCTGCTAGAAAGGGTTGGGAGGGGACAAAGAAGGCTGGGAAATTTGGAATGGGGTTAGCTACGGCACCTTTTAAAAGAGTTGGTAGAAATATTCAGAGCAAAGTTGCCGCCAGATATTATGATTGGCAAGGAAGAAGAACTACAGCGGCAGGTAAAATTGCTAAAGTTTTTGCAGTTAATGAAAAAGGGCAGTATGTAAAAAAAATAAAGGTACCTAAAAAAGATGCTGCTGGCAATATAATCCCAGGGCAATTTGAAGAGAAAGAAGAGTTGCAGGGTGGGCTTAAAGATTGGGGTAAGCGAATGTTGGCAAGAGGGCGTTTAGCGTTGCCTCTCGGTTATGGTACTTTTAAAGAAGAATACTCAAAGGATTTGGCAACAGTGGCTGAAAATAAAAAAGGGCAGCTTGAACATTTGGCCAGCACAAGTAGTTTGGGAGTAGGGTTAGAAAAGCGAAAATCCGAAGAGTGGCTACAGTTTTTGAAAGATTCCGGACAGGATATTAAATCTGGCAGAACGCAAAGAATGATAGAAAGAAGAGAAGAGATAATGCAAAGCATTGATGGTGGTGGTGATGTTGATGGAAAGCTTAGCGCAATGGGTCTAAATAGTAATGAAATAGCTATGGCTAAGAGTGGTCGAGAAAGACTTGACAAAGCCCTAAAAGGCAAAGCGCAAGCCAAAGGCACGGCTGAGTATACTACTGCGGAAAAAGGCAAGAGAGAGGTGCACGCAATGGAACAGTATATGGCAGGAGCGGGAGGTCTACAGGAAACAGAGGCTGCTGCATTGAAGGCAGAAACAAAACAGATTGAGGATAAATTGAACGCTAGAAAACAAACAAAAGAAACAGAAGCGCTAAAAGGCCTGTTGGGAGGTAAACTTAGTCAAGAAGCATTAAAGGCCTCAGAAATAGCTGCCCTTGCCAAAGAAACTTTAGAGGCAGAAACTAGCAGACGAAGAGCGGAAACGAAAGAAGCTTTGCCAGGCAGGCTGGTTGCACAACAAAAAATAGCTGAAGAAAGAGCGACTGGAAAACAGATTGAGGAACAAATGGCAGCTGAAAAAAGTTTTGAAGAGTTGGCCGCGATACATAGATTGTTAGAAGGTGCGGGAAAAGGACGTAATGTTGCTATTACAGCTACTAAGGCTAAAACAGAAAGTCTTCAAGAGGCAATGGATTTGCAAAGAAATAAATCAACGCTTTTGGCTAGAGCAAAAGAATATAGAAATGTAAATAGAGAGGGCGGGCCTGATTTATTAAAAGCAAACTTGTCTGAACAGCAAGCGCATTCGTTAGAATTAAATAAGATGAAGGAGGTATATAAGACAGCCGATATAGGACCAAATGAGAGAGCTAACATTGCCGTACAGCTTGATCAAAAAGTGAAGGAAGCTAGAGCTGTTATAGAAAATGGTGTTTCAAGCCAAACAGCTAAAGATGAAGCGCTCGAGTCGCTTAAGTCTTTGATAAAACAAAAAGACTCTTTGCATGATTTTAGTACGACGCAATCATCTTATGATGCAGTCAGAGAAGAATCAGAAGAGTTGCGAGCAGTTGATTGGGATGAATTGTATACAGACGAAAATGTTGGCCGCCGTTATTTGTCCAGAAGATTAGGTAAAAAAGTAGAGGCCGGAAAAGAACAAGAAGCGTTAGATGAGTATCGTGGTTTAGTTGGTGATGAAGAATTTGATGTTCGTATGCGCCAGTTTGGAGCGCATATGAAAATTCAGCAGGGGCAAGGCAATCATGGTGGTTTTGTGTTTAAAGACAGCCCTAATAAGGCAGCGGATGGCACACTTACCGGCATGACTGATTATAAAATAATTATTGGACGCACTGGTGAAGAATTGGCAAAAGAGAAGGATTCATGGTTAAAAAACAATTACATAGATACTAAAAAAATGTTAGAGGCGGCAGGATCAAGAAGGTTAGGAAAAGACCCGGGAAGCGGCACTACGTTGGTGGATATTGATGAAAAACAAGCGGCTTTTAATGCTGAAGCGCTAGGTACTTTTACCCAGCAATCCATAGCTTCTATGGGTAAGCGTGGCTTTATTGGTGATCTAAATGGATCTGATTTAGGCAATGGATCTGTTGGGAAAGGTAAAGTTGCACTCGCAGAACAGTTGTCTGCTTTTGCAGCTAAAGCCTCCAACAAGCAGGCCTTTGATGCTTTAACAAATAATTTAAAAAATTTACTTGAAAAATTAAAAGTGGATCAGAAAGAATTGGATGATTTATATTACAGCGTACGCCCCGAACACCTATCTGCCGCAGCTTCTAGTTCAGGGTCACCGAATGGTAAAAAACCTAGGGGCGGAGGTCCTGCGGGCGGTGGTTCTCCAGCTACGCCGCCAGCTTCACCAAGTCCAGCAGGTGGTGGAACTCCACCTTCGAATCCTCCGGTTTCACCTGGCCCAACTGGTGGGGGTAGCAGCTCATCGGTGGTGGCAACGCCTGCAGCTCGTTCAGCTGCTGGTTCGGGTAATGCGGACAATATTAGATTTGAGCTTGATAAGCGTATAAAAGCAAGAGAATCAATTAAGGCTGAGCTACGTCAACTTGCGGACGTGTATGATCCTCTTAAGGAAAATTTGGTAAGTGGAGAATTAGCCGGCGAACCAGCGGGGAGTCCTAAGGTCGCAGCTGCCTGGGCCGAAGTTAAAAGAATAGAAGAGCAGGTTAAACAGCTTGCCGCAGAAAGTAGAAAAAATGAAAATGAAATTAAGAAGCTTAGTACAACTTAAAAAATTTGAAGACAGAAATATTTAGGACATAGTATGTTTTTATCCAATTTAGAATTAACTAAAGAGCAGATTACTCAAAAAGATTTTGAATTCCAAGAGCTTCTATTGGATGTTGAAAAAGCAGAAGATGTTCGCAAAGAACTGCGAGATTTTTTTAGCACAGCAAGTGATTTGGATATTAAAAAGTATAAATATTCTTATTGGCGCTGGTATGTCTGGCTTACATGGGAAAGATTAAATATCCTATCAAAAGATGAGTTAGTAGTTGTTTTTAGCCAACAAATACCCACGGCATTATTGCTCAACATTGATGTGCAAGATAGTTTAATGTGGTATTTTGTTGCCAGTAATTTTTTTGAAGGAGATTTAGAACCCTTTTATCTAAAAATAAAAAATACCTTTCTTGAATCCGAAACCGTGGTGGGGAGTTGGCAAGGAAAAGATGTGACCATTATAGAACTGATTAAAGAGATGGATTCAGTTTATAGTTCCGGTGATTCCTTAGCCGAAGCTGATTTTGAGAATAAATTACGACAAATAATGTTTTCTGAAGATGAGCTGGCTAAAAAGTTTTTCATAGCTGATCTGGAAATAGCAAAGGAAAGATTTGTATATTTAGTTGCTTTTTTTGAAACATTTACTGAAGAAAAGATTTGGTTTGTGGTTGATACTTTTTTGAACCCTGGAAAATATCAAAATACTAACCAAGCAGAAATAGTACCCGCGCCAAACCTAGCGCCAAAACCAATTATTTCCACAACACCTGCTGCGCCTGTCGCGCCTATAATTAAAAAAGTAACAGTCGCTCCAGCAGTTACTTCATTTCCTCCTCGCGAAGCTATGCCAAAGCCGGCCCCAGCTCAACCCCCGACAGCGAAGCCGCCGGCGCAGCCAACTGCAGTACAAGTAAAATCGCAAGTAGAATCGCAATTTAAAAAAGATAGCGAAGGAAATTTTATGGATATATCCGGTGTTATGGAAAAATTAAATGAATTATCAGCAAAATATAACAATTCAAAAATTGCCGATATGTTGTATTTTGATGAGCAAAATGGAAAGTTTAAATGGAACATATGACAGCCGAGCCAATGATCACAATTAAAAAACCGGATGGAACTTTTGCTAAAGTTAGTCTTAGTGAATTTAAAAAAATGCAGGCTGAAAAAAAACCTGTTGATACCAAACCGCAAACGCTAGCGCCGCACCACACCACCCACCATCCTGCTGGGCATCACCCGGTACATATAAAAGAGGAAAAGAAAACAGAGCATCACGCCACCCATCATCCCAAGCCAATGACTCGCGAAGATTCCAAATCTCCCTTGCAAGAAAAAATGCCAAGCCAAAGTTCCGGCGGCTTGTTGAGTTCCAACCGAGAAAAACAGGTAGAAGAAGTGTTGAAAAAAATTGGTTTTAGTGTGGCGCCGGATTTGCAAGGCCGACTAAAGAGTTTGGTACTGGCCAAATTGAAAGATATAAAAAGCGAAGATGAGACTCGGGAAGCGCTCTCTCGTCCTGTCAAAAATAGTGGTTTTGGTTTAACCGAAATTCAAGTAGATAAAATTATCAAAACCTGTCAGGAAGTTTTAGCTGCAGAAAAAACTGTGATGCCGGAATCCGATTTTAAAGTCCCACCCTTAAAGGGAAAACCGCCCAGCCACATGGCTTTGATGGTAGAGCCGCCCGAGTTGCCGATGGTAATGACTCGGCCTCCTATGGAAAAAAAGAATATAGAAATACCAAAGATTAACTTAGGCAGCTCGGGTCAAAACATAATTGATAATATAAACCTAACCAGGTGGGGCGCCCCGATTCCTCCACAAAAAAACAAAGATGTTATTTCTCAATTAGTCCAACAAAGCATAGCCAGTGAATCCACGTTTAAAATCAGTGACAGGTCGGTCACAAAACAAATTATGCAAGATGTTTCTGTGCCGGAAATGGAAATGGGCCCAGTTGAAGAATTCAAGACCCTAACGATCGCGGAGTTTAGAAGATTATCAAGCAATCCGCAAGAAGCTGCCAAAAGACTCCAGCAAAAAATGTCTAATTTACAAGACGAATCTTTTGTTTGGTATTTAGAGGGTGTGGCGGCTTATCATACCTCGCCCCTTTATGTGGAATATATGTCTGGAGTGGCTCAGTCTTTAGCGGAAAGAAAATCTTTAGCCAGTGTACTTGCAATTAAAAATGGTATAAAATTAGATGAGGTAAAGGCGATAATTGAAATGGAAAAGATGCTATAAAATAAAAAAATTATGGAT
>CAZQLV010000039.1:0-7156 GCA_964594385.1 uncultured Gammaproteobacteria bacterium
CCAAAGTACCACGGTAAACATTAAAATTTATTTTCTTCCGTCCAGGTACGAGGCGAGTATAATTGACTAGGCTAAAAAAATTCGTCGGGTCGGATGGCACTAGCTTAAAATAATCAAAAGAACCAAATTCAAAATTGCTACTCTTTAAATTAAATTGTCCATTTTTATAACTTATCTCAGCCAAATCCCCGGCTGCAATAGTGCCTCGCATGGCACCCCCACTCCAGACATCATAGGCAAATTCCGATTTAAACTGCACCGGTTCGTTTGTTTTGTATAAACCAACTCTAATATTTGGCTCCGGAATCAAAACGCGTTCCGTTACGGCCGAGGTAGCTGTAGTTTGTTCTGCTTCCGCAGTACTACTAACCACTACAAAAGCAGCTGTGCTGGTGGCTCCGGGAAAAGAATCGGCCTGTTCTTCGGCCAAAACGGGACTAACCCCCAGTAAAAAAATACTAAAGAAAATGAAGGCTTTCTGCAGGTAGATAAAATTCATATCTGTGCATGATAGCACAAAAATAAGAACGCGCCAATCTGATCGGCGCGTTCTCGGCTTGAATTTTTCTTATTAATGCTAAACCAGATTCTTCAATTTATTTTCTATAGAAACTTCTATCTGATTAAGATCTCGCAGCAGCTGTTCGTGATGTTCGCTTTCTTCTTTGGTTAGCTCTTCGCCAAATCTTTTTTTATCATCAAAATGAGAAATCTCTTCCATAATATTGCGACGCAAACTGGAAAATTCTCCTTCCACTTGCATAGAAGCAACTTCTTTATTTTTGACGCGCAATTTGTTTTCCAGATCTTCTTTTTCCAGCCGAGCCCTTTGTTCACTTTCTACTTTTTTAATTACTTTAATCCTAAGGCTTGAATAAAGGAAAAGACCAAGGCCAATCAGGAAAAACCCGCTCAGTCCTAAAACGACCGGCACATATTTTATTTTTAGGGAACCGATAGCAAAACCGGAAACATAGGAAATAATAATTCTTGGATTTGACCAGTCGGAAGGCGGGTCATTTTCGGTGCGGGCCCGCAGCATCCACTCGCCCGAAGCGAGCTCAAGTTTTTGGGCAAAATACCATTCTCCGTTAGAGTTGGCTTCAACTGAAAGCCTAATTGGTTGAGACCCGGTTTTTTCAAAATATAGAGAAACTGTTGACCTGGGCATGGCATGCCCTTCTATATATAAAATCTCATCAAATGGATAATACGTATCCGGGGCCACGCTAATAGTGGGGGCCGAAAAAACAGCTGTTTGCGCCCTGGCTGCCATTGGCAAACATAAAAATAACGCAACTACACCTAACAAGATGAACCGTTCCCCCGATAGCGACTTTGTGGTAGACAAATTTTTCATGAAATTGTTATTAGGCCGGTTATTTTTTATTTTTCTTAAAAATTCTACCCATATCTTCTTTGACAGCGCGTTTTAAGTGATGGCGGTGTTTGATCCACAAACGTAACAGAATTATAAAAATAATAAAGAAGAGAATACCTACCGCTATTACTACCCAAAACCAGGGAATAAACACAAACACCAAATCAATTCCTTCCGGACTAAAAAATCGAGAAAATGGCCCGACAATATCCAGCGTTATCGTTTCATCCCTTACATTTTTTGCTTTATCTATGGCTCGCACTACCACTTGATATCTTCCCTGTTTCAAATTTATAGCTTGGTAAGGAGAAGACGCTTCAAAAAATAATACCTGTTCTCCTTCACCCGCGGAGAGCGGCACTATTTTAATTTGGTAGTAATCCAGACCGGAAAAAGCATCTGTGGTAAAAAATCTGATGACTGGGCTACGATTGGTAGTCCTGGCCGAAGGCGAAATATTGATATTGAAGGCAGCCGGTTGCTGATTATCTATCTTGACTTCATAATGACTCGTTCCTCCCCACACTCCGCCCGCTTTTTCGCGCAGATGAAAATACCAAATACCATTGCTTAAATTCTGAAACGAAGCGGTGGCATCGGTGCCATCTATAACTGTGTCGGGAGAAGAGGCCGGATCTTGGTTAATTTCATAACTATAACCTTCGCTAAAATCGCCTTTTGACCAAATAAATAAAGGACTGTTATCATTATACCATTTTTCTTGATCCGGATGAGTTGGTGAAGAAATTTCCGGTCCTTGCGGCGGCGGTAAAGAAAATTTAAAAAAAGCCGACGGTTTTTGGTTTAAAATATTAGTTCCATTGCCATCATTGGCTAAGACACTTGTTTTATCACCAAATTTTATTTCTCCATCACCCAAAGAAACTACCCTAAAAGTAAGGGTGAGTACCACCCCATCGGAAATATTAATCCCCGGCGAGGGAATCGCTCCGGCAAAATAAACCCGGCCTTTTTCATTAGAAAATTCCGGCACTGTGGGCCAAAACTGCACAATGGATTTACCGATAGAATTATTTTGCAGCTGTATTTTATCGTGAGGAAATAATAATTCTGTTTCAATCGTGTTTACCGATTCGCCTTTAGTATCTAAAATTACTGATAGATCAAAGGTTCCGCCAACTAAAAAATTTCCACTGCCGGGACGCAATGAAAGAGTGGCCGCGCTCACCTGTTTGGGCACCATTCCTATTCCAAACAAGGCTAATAAAATACTAGCGATAACAAATATCTTTACCTTCGTTTGCATAACCCCCAAATAATATACGCAAAGACTGGGGCTAGTATAATTATAACACTATATAGATACTTAAGATACCAAAATTTTTGTTTTTGAGGCTGAATTGTCGCTATTCTTTGGTTACCATTTTTATCTATGGCTTTAACCGTGATTGGTTCATCCAAATTTTGATTCTGGAGCAAATAAAGATTATCCGCTTTTACACATGGCCTACTACCCTCACAAACTTCATAATGATCTATGCCCGATGCCTTATCTTGGGTAGTAAAAACTAAAAAATGTTGACCGGAAAAAATTGTTTGATCTTGGCTAATTTGGGGGGTAAATGATTCGGGAGGCTGGCTATCTGCGTAGGCTGAAGTTATAAATTTATTACCACCACTGCCCGACCCGGTCTCGCTCGCGGCAGAAGAAATTACAAATGAAAAATCGGAAATTTTTATTGTTGCAGGCGTGCCATGGCCATCATTATGTAAAACCGTTGCCGAACTAATTTTTATATTTTCACTACCTTTGGCTCGCGCTTTAAAAACCATGGAAAAAATATATCCTTGGCGACCATTATACCCCCCGGGAATCACGCCGGAAAAATGAACTTGATTGCCGGAAACTTGCGGATGCTCCGACCAGAAACTAATAATAGAGCTGCCGTCTTGTATTTCTTTTAACTCAAGTAAATCGGCTGGAAAAACTACGGAACCTTCAATGGCGTTTAGACTCTCATTTTCGGTATTAAGAAAAAAATTGACCACAAATTCATCACCGACTTTGATAGTCGGATTATTTGCGGAAAGAGAAACTTCGGCGGCTAAAACGTTTGGAATTTTGAATAATGAAACAAAAATTATGGATAAGAAAAATACAACAACAAAATTTAAGCTGCATTTCTTTTTTCTTAATACGTAATTCATACTTATTAATTCATTAATTATTTTTATTATCCCGTCCAAAAATAAGCCATGATACTTAAATCTGTCAGATTAACCTTACCATCGCCATCAAAATCAGTTTTAGATGGAATTGTGGATTTATCAAACCAATAAATTAAAATAGATACATCTACCAAATCTACCCGACAATCATGATTCAAATCAACTTTTATATTACATTTTGTCGGTTTTTTTAAAATATTTTCTGTCCCTACATCAAAATCTACAGATCTGCCAAAAGGGCTAACATCTGCATTAAATGTAAATTTTGATTTCACAGAATTATGGCCTAAAGATAACGGAGTGGTAGTAAAATTATATAGATAATTGCCATTTTTATCGGCAGTAGTTTGAGCAAAAAATTCCTTCTGGGAATTTATCACTATGGTAATTTTTGATCCGGGAACTGATTGGCCGTAAATGCCAATATCATCTCCTTGTTTAACTTCACTTTTATCAACCGAAATGGTCGGCGGAATTAAAATGCCGGTTACTTTAGTGGTGGCCCCGGAACTGATAGTAATCGGAAAGGTCAAAAGGCCAGACTGCACCCCTTTATTATCTTGAGCATAAAGAGAAAAAATATAATCCCCCACAGAAAGACCGGGAACGTTAATTTGAAAACTGGCATCTGCGCCAGCTATGGTCGTAGCCACAACCTGGCCATCTTTGAGCAAAGTAACTGTACTATTTGGATAGGCTAACCCGTAAAGAACAGCCACACTCTGAGGAACAGAAACAGGGATTCCTCCACCGCCTATCACCGAAGGAGGGCTAGGGGCTACTGCCGCTACCGGTGTGGCTGAAACCTCGGTGGAAGTAACTACCGAATCACCCAAAAAATCCAAGGCTCTAACTACAAAATAATAGGTTGTGCCATTGGTTAGACTAGTCGCGGTGGTAGAGAGCACATTGCCAACACTGCTAAAAGTATATGGCCCGCCCGAACTAGTTGATTTGCCCAAAGCATACCCGTTAATATTAAACCCTAATACTCCGACGGCTGTAGTCCAGGATAATGACACTTGAGCATCACTGGCTGTGGCCAAAATTACCGGCGTGGAAACAGAAGGAAAATAAAAAAACCCAGCATGGGTCGTAAAGGCACTGCTGGAGTTTTCTCCGATTATTGTTTGCCCGGCACCGCTTAATAATTGAAAATTGGTTGATGTGGATTTTCCACCTCCTAAAGTAACTACCGGATTTTCATTTACAAAATTAGTTGAACTAAAATCTTGTGCCAAAACAACTGTTGTTGTAAACAACCAAAATAAAACTAAAAATATAAGCAGCTTTTTCTTAGCCATAACTGTTGCCTATGGCTTACCACGCCTAAATTTCCGACAAATTTGGCAAGCATCCTACGAGAGACTTATGCGAAAATTATTGATTTGTTGTAGGCTGCGCTTCGGTTGGGGCTGGAGGGGCGGCTGGAGCTGGATTTGGGTTACCAATCACAAGCGGCGCAATTTCAATAATTTTATTTTCACTCGGGCGATACATAATAGCTTTAAGCGCTCGGGTATATATCAAAACCTTGTCGCCGGTAGCTGATCTAGCAAAGAAGGCTTGTTCTTTTTTTAGTTTATCCGGATCCGTTACTGTAGCAATTGTTGGCGTTTCACCCTCTGGCAATAGCACCAATTTGCCGACAGCATTAATTATTTTTTGGTTTTCTTGTTGAGCCGCTTGTTGAGGTGCAACTTTGAGTTGCTTTACTTGTCTATAAAGCATTCCGCTAGTGCCGGCTAAACCAAGCACTAAAACCCCTAAGACAACTGCCAATACTTTTAGATTATTTGATGACATATTTTAATTTAAAATTGAAATAAAATTAATAATATAATATTTTAACGACCTTTTTAGCGTTCTTATATTAAGAGTATACCATAATTTCCAAAATTCAAGCAAATATATCCACAAGTTTACTTTGCTTCTTGATCCACAACCATATATACCCGTTTAGATACCTCGGCTAAAAATTTGACCAGTTGGTCAAAATCAGTGCCGCGCGTCATTATACATAACAGATACGGTTTATCAGGATAATAAATAATGCCGCAATCGTGGAGTTGTTTGGTGACACCATCTATTTGCCGTTCACCAAATTTATGAGCTACTTTAATTGATGATGGCACACCGGCTACAAGCCCCTGTTTAAATTCTACCTGCGATAATAGACGCAAGGCTTTTTCAGAATATTCCTTACTTAAAAAAGTGCTGTTATACAGAATTCTAAAAAACGAAGCATACGTTTTTGCCGAAATAGCATAATCGGCTTGATCGGGTGGAGGTACGCCTAAATCTTGATAGCTTGATAATAATGTGTCGGTACTAATCGCATAGCTTAAGACATGCGACGCATTATTGTCTGAATATTTAATCATACTAGACAGTGCTTCATCTATAGAATAGGTATGATTATTTTCCAGTTCGTGGCTAGCCTTAAAATATTCGTTATTACGAGATGACCCTTGCCAAATAAATTGCTTGTTTAATAAACCTGGGTCAGACATTGCTTGTTTGAGCAAACTTAACATCAGCGGTACTTTTAAGAGACTGGCCGGCAAAAATTCGTCTTGTTCTTTTATTCCAAACCAAGGGCCACTATTTAAATCACGAAAATATATAGCCGCATCGCTGATCTTTCCTTGTGATTTTTGGTCATTAATCAAACCATAAACTTGCTCCTTCATTGTATCAATAGAGCCGTTGGAAATATTGTTAAGGTCTCCACAATCAAGCAACGGATTAATAAAAGTCCAGTGCTTGCTGCGGTCTACTTCCAATTCATTGACTGCTGACGCTGGCTGCACAGCTCCGGTTGACCGGATAGTTTCTACTCTGCCAAAAATAAAACCAATTATAAGAATTACTAAAGTCATCCCAATCCCAAAATATTTTTTTTTAATATCCATGGTACAGGCTTAGGCAAAAATCTTATACAATCCTTTTTAGGAATTCTAACAACAATTTATTCTTTTATCAACTTAATTCCTGGGGACAAAAATTAAGGGGTCGGCTCAGCGGTTGTGGTGCTTGCCCCTGGTAGCGCTTCCTCTGTGGTAGTAGTTGGGGTAGAAACAGGGGTGGAAGTAGTAGAATCTGTGGTGCTGGTAGCCAAACTGCTAAGGTCAACTGGTGTTGGGCTTAAAGCATCAGGAGAGCTAGAGTCTGTAGTGGTTTGCGGAGTAGTATTAATGACAACCGGCGTAGTATCTTGAGATGGAATGGTTGTTAGATATATATCCGGCGAGGTTGTTACTGCACCAAATAATTTTGGATTTTTTATGGCTAGGGCCAACCAATCAAATTTAATATCAACCGGCGCAACTTTATTAAGCACAATTGTAAATCCTTTGGTAGAAACTCTAGAAACTACATATCTTATATCTTGGCTAAACACCGTATTTTCTTGGCTAGAAGTATTACTATCCCCTTCACTACTAGAAGTATCCTCAAAAGACATAGTTACTTGAATAACCGGTTTATCCAAGTATTCATTATCAAATACTACGGATACTTCTTTGGTGCCAGAAGCTATCATCGCATAGCCGCCGGAATCTGAATTTAAGTATGGTCTGCCAA
>CAZQLV010000040.1:0-7132 GCA_964594385.1 uncultured Gammaproteobacteria bacterium
GACGATGACCGAGATGACGACGATGACGATGATGATGAGGACGAGGATGAGGATGAGGAGTTCGATCTAGAGGAGTTCGCGCTCGCGGATGAAGACGACAACTAGATCGTCGCACGGCTGACAGGCCACAAGGCTCCAGGGACACACGTCCCGGGGCCTTCTTTTTTTAAATCTCCCCTTCTTCAATCATTCCTAATTTTATCAATCTCATTTTAATCGCGCCAGTCTTTCGGCCAAATGTTTGCGATAAATCTGCAATCGGTACACCATTACCAAAAAATTCTTTTAATTCTTCATCTTGCTCTTTACTCCACGGACGAAAAGCGTTTGGATGTTTTTCACGGATTTTGTCGAAGCCGTGACCTTTGCCGATTTTACTCTTTTTACTTTTAGGAATAGATCCCTCGTCTCCCGAGTACTCGGGATCGCTCGGGATGACAACCGTGGCGGACCACTTAACTTCATCCCCCCCACACGCTTTAACAAAATTTTTATGCATTACCGCCAATTCTTCTTTTGGAATTTTAGCAAATGCTTCGGTCGCTACATCTGAATTTATCCTAAACTCTTGGTCTTTAGCTAGCACCTCCGGATGCACCTGAAACGCGCGATCATTCCACCCTAACAAATGTAAGCCTGAAAGCCTGCGTACGCGCGACAGAGCCACATAGCCCTGCCCAAACTCAAAGACATCAGTGAGGTCCATTACCGCCTCTTCTAGGCTCATTCCTTGGCTTTTATGCACGGTTATAGCCCAAGCTAGACGCAGTGGCAGCTGCTCAATTTTGGCCTTTATTTTGCCGTTTTCCTCCACACTCCACTCCATCTTTTCTACTAAAATTTTGCGGCCATCATTGGTGCGAATTATCGGCAATCCCAAATACGTTTCAAAACCATCGACTGTGCCCAGCGTACCATTTACAAACCCTTCTTTCGGATTATTTTTGGTAAACATTACTTTGGCTCCCACTTTTAAAACTAAATTGCTTGGCGACAAACAACCTTTTTGCAATGCAGCCACCAGCGCCGGCGAACCTTTCGTGTACATGCTAAATGTAACCGGCCGATTTACAAATGTTGCCAACATAGCATCGTTGGTGCGATCCACATCCATGTTATGTGTGTACAACTTTACCGCTTTTTTGGCCGAATTATCATTTTCCACTTTTCTTTTGGCAATTTCGGATAAATGATTACTATCAAAATTATTACTACGAATAGCCGAAAGAATTTCCAAAAAAGTATCGTCATCTTGGCGATGCTGTTCGGTAAGATAACAAATCATCGGTTTGGCTCGTTGCCAGGCAGTACTGTCGTAGGCAAACCGAGCTTTGGGGGTTTGCAACATGGCAGTTTGTTGATTTTGATTTATTTCATTTCGCACAATCGGCGGCAACTGAAAAAAATCGCCAACAAAAATAACTTGCAAGCCACCAAACGAATCACCATTTTGTCTAATGTTTCGACAAACCAAATCCACCATATCCAGTGTTTCGGGCGACAACATAGATACTTCATCTATAATAAGTACTTTGGCGCGGCGAATGCGTTTGGCCAGATATTCGGTCGAAGAAATTCTATCTAATTCATATTTATCCAAATATTTTTTGATGCCAATCCCGCTCCACGAATGAATGGTCATTCCACCCAAATGTGTAGCCGCAATGCCGGTCGAAGCGGTAATCGAAGGTTCTATATTACGCGTACGCAAATACGACCCATACTGATTTATGGTATGAGTCTTCCCGGCTCCGGGCTCTACGAAAAAAAAAACATTAGCGCCGGTTTTTAGTATTTCTAGCGCTTGCGCTTGAGTCATAGCATGTCAAAATTATAAATCGATCATTTTGTCATTGCGAGGAGTCCCGAGTACTCGGGACGACGTGGCAATCCCGTGGTTAGCACTACCATCCCTTGGGATTGCTTCGTCAGTCGCTTCACTCCTTTCTCGCAATGACAGCCAGCTTCTCTGCTCTGCTCATTTTCTTTATCCGTACCTCTTCTTTGGATGCACCAGACCGATTACGAAATTTTTTAGAATAAATAATTTTTACCGGCCGTCTGGCACGGGTATATTTTGCCCCAAGTTTAGAAGTGTTATGTTCGTTTACTCGGCGTTCCAAATCTGTAGCTATACCAGTATACAATGTTTTGTCCGCGCATTCCAGGATATATACGTAATACATATTTTACCTAGATTTTTGATAAAAATTTACTTAATTATACCCCTTTCTTTATCTTATGAACAACATTTATTTACAATAAATTCGTATTTTTGTAATATTGACAATCTTGCTACCTTGCGATAAGATATTTTATCTTTCCAGCAAACCCCGGCCAGAAAAAGACGAGAGAGGAAAAAATGCAAGAACATATCCGAAACACTCTTCGCGAAGCTCAAACTCTATCACCTCCAAAGGTAAGAGTTACTTTTAAAGAAGAAGCAATTAACGGGAGCCTATTCGAACTCAACCCGCTGCTACAGGACGGAGAAGTGGGTTTCGAAGGCGCTGCCTACGAAATACTGCTTGAATCTCTTAGTATAAGTAGAAAATGGGGCAAAGACGCAAACCGAATCATGATTCTTTGTTTGAGAAGCAAATTCGACGAAGATCGATTTGTTACTGCTATGGAGCAGTCCATCGAAACAATCGAGGTTTTCAGGAGAAAACCATAACAAGTAACTGCGCTACTGCAAACAAGAGCCCCTACGGACCACGTCCCGGGGCTCTCATCATTTTTATTCAACTATTTTTCTAAATTGTTTAATCTGCGAACGCATCTTTTTTGATTCAAGACGTTTTATTTTAGAAGCTTTAGTTGGTTTGGTTGGTTTGCGTTTTTTGGGTACATACAAAGCGCCAGCTACTAATTCTTGCAATTTAGCAATCGCGATTTCTTTATTTTGCAACTGCGATCGTTCTTCTTCGGATACTACTACCAACTCATCTTCATTATTTATTCTATTAGCCAAATTGGTTCTGATTCTACTTTTTTCTTCTTCAGATAACACAAGAGACTTCCCTACCGACCAATGTATCGTGGCTTTGGTAGAAGTTTTATTTACATTTTGTCCGCCAGCGCCCGAAGATCTGGCAAAGGTAATAGTCAATTCACTTTCAGGAATTTGCATATCAGCCATTAAGGGTCCAAATTGTATAAGTAAGATATGTGGCAAACGTCACCCAAGCTAAGTATGGCACAAGCAGCCAATAAGCTACTTTAGAAACTCGACAAATTAAAATTATTAAAACAAGAACTGATAAACCCAATAAGGCGGCCTCGATGATTGCCGGACCAAGAAGATGCAAACCGAAAAACAACACGCTCCAACCGACATTAAGTACGGCATTAAAAATAAAGGCAAAAGCAATTGTTATTTTTTGCTTTCCTCTGGTTTTGTTCCAAACAATAAGGGCCGAAATGGTGGCCAGGGTAAATAAAACAGTCCACACCACACCAATCACGCTGCCGGGCGGTGTAAATGTTGGTAATTTGAGAGTGCGGTACCATTGCATCCCCAAAGTCGTAACCAAACTGCCCCAGCTGATGGTGGCAACGGTAATAAGAGGTATTACGACATGGTTGGGTTTAAGCGACATATATAATAATTATACAGCCAGCGGCGGATACTGTCATCCTGAGTGCAACGAAGGATTTCTGTCGATTCCCCCTCCTTTTGAAGGAGGGGCGAGGGGTGGTTAAGTTCGCGGATCCGTTTTTTTCCATTCAATAAATTTACCTACACGCCGCTCCATACTATCGGCCAGACGAATAAATTTTTTATTTTTTTGAGAATACGCTTTTTCGTGCGGCGCCTCGTCTACCGCATTTACCATAAAATCCAAATTTTCTTCACTGGTTATCCATTTAGTTCCGAGCGTACGCAAATTAAACGGCTTTGCCGAAAATGCAACCAATGTTTTTTTGCCAGTTTTATTATTCCAATATTCATGAAAATACGACATTGCCAATTCGCGTAATGTTTTGTAAACCGGGTCACGATAACGCAGAGTTGAATGATTGGTTTTACTTATTGCACCCCAACAGCCATTGCGTTTATACAAAGCAATCACATGATCATCGTCACCCTTGTTTTGGAAGTCCATAACGAGCGGCGGCTCACCATGAATCCACAATGCCACAGCTGCAAATAGAGCACCCTCAAAGCAATGCATTTTCTGTGCGCGCAACACCCGACGCGGAGACATATACGTCTCCCCTTCTCTTTCCCAATTCACGGGCATAATATCCAAAAAATCCTGAATTTTTATCGGGGTATTTAATTTTTTAAATACTTTTAGTTCTTCTTTGGTAAGGCCGAACATAATTAATTCTCTTCGGCCTCCTCAATCGCTTCGTCTTCGGTCACACCTTTATTATCCATAACTTCTTCGGCGCGTTCGGCGGTATCCGAATCTATACCATATTCATCCATCAGATGTTTGGCTTCTTCGTCTACATTGTCTAAAACGCTGTCATCATTTGGGTCTTGCATATAAATTATTTTATTTATTAAATTTTTTCCAATAAATTTGTTCCACATAAATTTTTTGCCAGAAAAATCTGCCTAAGAAAAATCCAAGCAAGGCACCGGCTATAAATAATCCAGCACCCAGCGCGGGATGCAAAACAGAGCCGTTATAAAATATAATAGCTGTGCTATTTTCCTGAGCCCAATTACTATGTTGTATCCAATTAAGATATCGTAGTTCTAAAAGAATACGGGCTAAAATACCTAAAAGCGCGCCTAATACTGTCCAGGAGATTAGGTAGATTACTTTTTTTGTTGGGGTTGGGTTGGGTGGGGTGTGGGAGAACATAGATTTATTTTTATTAAAATTTAAAATAAAAATTATCTTTTAATCTTTCGGTACTATTATTTATTTTTAAAACTATCTTCTCCGTCATTTTTAAAGCTAAGTTATCGATTTTAGTATTAATTCCTTCCGATTCAATAATATAGGCATCAATTTTACCTAGGCTTTCGTTTTTAAAATTCTGCCCTTGCTTAATTAAATCAATATTTTTATCATAGTTAATAGCAACGCTATTAGTATATGTTCCGATAATATTTAGATTTTCTAGCATCTCGTTCCATTCAGAGCATTCTGATGGGAAATAAGTCTGAATATAAGCTACTATCAATTCTAGCCCAGTATTAATATCTTTTTGGGATGATATATCATTAAAATCTATATAGATTTGTCTATTTTTAATTGAATCTCTATATTTTTTTAATGTAATAAGAAGCATTGAACTTTTTTCTTTTATGACTAAAAGCTTTCCAATTATAGCTAGGCCCTTGCTTTCAATTGATTCAACTAATCGCAGATTATAATTAAATTTTTTATCATAAGAGCTTTGTATCAAAGTCAAGACCAAAGCGACAGTGGTCGAAAAACCGACTATAAAATTAGGATCTATATTTTCTTTAACCAAATAACACCTAAAACCATCACTAAATATATATAATATAATTAAAAAAATAATTATAAATAAAAGTGCACGTAAAATATTTTCTCTAATTATACTTTTCACTCGTTGCATGCTCATAGCTAAATAATAATCACCTATTCTTGATAATCTGTAATAAAAACAGTATCATCTTTTAAAATTGGAGTTACCGCTGGAATATAGTCGGCCATTTTAACTTCTACTACTTCTGGATTATTAGTTTTTTTAGCTATACATTCTAATGCTTTAATAAATTCTAACAATTTCATATATTAAACCATAATTGAAATTCTTGATAAGTGGCTCTATCTTTAAAATTAAGGAACATATCATCTTCCCACACTAACTCTGTAAAATTTTCTAGATCTTCGCTATAACCGCGACACATAACTTTTAATCTTGAAATAAAATTAACTCGTAAAATAATTTTTGCTAAAGTTGGAGAAACAGAAAATTGCATATACTATTTTAATCTATAATTACCGCTGGTAATAAATTCTAGATACCCTTTATCTCTTAAAATTTGTAGTTGCTGACGAATTTTATCTTTAATATGGTAATTATCAGGATGAAGTATAAAAAGCTCTTTTTCAAATTTATAAACATCATTAAGTGTAAAATCTTTTTTTCCAATTTTCTCGACACATCTCATAATATCAATTAGCCAGCCCTTTGTCGAAATTTCTTTTTCCTGTCTTAAAAATAAAGTTTTTTGCCAACTTTTAAGCACCCGGCTTTTATCTTCCACTTTTCCATTTTTAATATAAAATATTTTTCCACTTTCAGGTATATTTTTAAGTAGAATATTGCACCCAATCCACCCAGCACGCCTGGCATTTACTGATAATGGTTTTCTTTTTTCAATAATTTCTGGAACAAAAAAATGTTTTGGAATAACTAAAAAATTTAAAACAGATAGGTTGATTAATTTATAATTTAGAAAAAAGAAATTAGGATTATTTGCGCTTTGTAAACGCTCAATCATTGTAGTGTACGCACCGTCAACTATTTTTGCGCCAACAGAATTTTGTTTGCTTTTTAATTCATAATCTTCTTTACAGGTAGAGCAAAAGAAATCAGCAACGGGCTGATTATTTTTATATTTATCGATTTCCAAACGACCGCAATTTGGGCAATAAACTTGCCGATCAACCCAATCCTCCGTCAAAACCCTTATTTTTTGAGAGGAGCTCCTATAATTATCTGCTAATTTTGTTTCAAAAAATAAATTCATACCCCAAGGATATTTCTCAATTTTATACTAATTTTACCCTCCTCTGCCCTATTTTACAAGCAATTTATAAATAATCTAATAGACAAAAATGACCTGTGTATAACTATTGACATTTCGCCTAAAAAACTGTATTCTACAGACAGGTATAAGTCCTTTGTGGATTGTTCTAGATGTTCCCATCCATCGGTTGGCTATAATCTAGACACCACAAATCTACAAGGCCGCCTCCCCGCAAGGGGCTTTTTTGTTTTACAAAAATTGCTCATCAAATCTTACTTTTTCAGTAAAGATACCATACCATTCTATGTTTTGTCGTTCATACTTTTGGAATATCCCCCAAGAAAATAAATCTACAGCCTGCAAACCATAATTTTCATGTGAAAGCCAGTGATAAATATCCAAAGGAATGGTGGGTGATAAGCGACCCTCCAACTGACGACG
>CAZQLV010000041.1:0-6983 GCA_964594385.1 uncultured Gammaproteobacteria bacterium
CATTGTTAATCTTACTTGGAGAGATGTTTGTAATGGTGAAGATCCGGTAAGTACTTTGGCCAAGAGAGGGTACAATAATTTGGGAGATGGTTGGGATTTGGCTTTTTTTCTTCGTCAATACCCAAACGAAGTTGCCAACTGGCCTTCGGTATGTGCTCTGAGCCAAAATTCTCGTTTGGTAACCAAAAATGGGCCAGCCTATTTCCCATGTATCTCGTCAAAAGTTGCTAATGAGATGTGTTATTTTTTTGTTTCGTTAGTTTCCGGCGCTATTCCGGGGGACGGTGTTATTGTTATATGCTAATTAATTGCCGGACAATTCGTTCATCCCAGATATCTTGCGTGACGGTGCGACAACTTCCCTCGGATATTTTACCCCAGCCAATTGGCAGGGAAAATATCCGAGGGTTTTTAATTTAGATTGATATTTTAGAGGGTATTATATATACTGAGTAAGTATGTTACTTCTTTTATTTGTAGTCTATTTGTTAGTCTTAGGCAACCTAGCTTCTCAGGCCCTGTATAAATTTTTTGGTTTAAGCAATAATATCTCCAGGAGAGTACTAGGAATTTTTGCGGTATTTGTTAGTTT
This sequence comes from uncultured Gammaproteobacteria bacterium, assembly GCA_964594385.1. Classification (GTDB taxonomy): domain Bacteria; phylum Patescibacteriota; class Patescibacteriia; order Magasanikbacterales; family GWA2-37-8; genus XYD2-FULL-39-9. The sequence continues at coordinate 593 of CAZQLV010000041.1, forward strand.
GGGTTGGATAGCCGGGGGGGCTATTTTATTTTTACCATTACACTTTTGGGTTGTGGTAGCAATTTTTGTTGTTAACGCGTTGTTGTATATATCGCTGGTTCGTTGGGCCAAAAAAATTGAGACAGAGCCGGATCGCGCCGATCATGAATTGGGCGGAGATTGGATTTCCGGAGCAAAGTTTGCCGCTGCCGCTTTTTTGTTTATTATAGCCTATGGATTTTATTTGCTATACCACTCTGCCACCGGCAATGCCATTGCCACACCTTGGCAAACAATTAATCCGCAATATATTGTTGTATTTTTTCTTGCCACTTGTGCATTGGGGTTATTAATTTTTTCTAAGTTAAAAACCAACACGGTACTTTTATTTTTACTGCTGCAAACTTTTTTGCTGGTGAGTTATCTGCCGCTTACACACCAATTAATTTATGGCGCCGATGGTTGGCGACACGTAGCTAACGAAGAAAGGTTTTTAATAGGCGAAAGTTTTTTGCCAGCCACATTAAGCGGTGGAGATAATCAAGATTCACAAGTTGAAATTAAGCGCCGCGCTTCAACGGACGTTGCGCGGCACGACTTCGTTAAGTCGAAAATAGGAGAATTATCATATAGCAGTTTTTGGGCTACCAATGTAATTTTGGCCAAAGTTTTTAATACAAGTTTAATCACGATTACCAAATGGTTTTTGCCCATATTATGGTCGTTAGTATTTCCGCTGCTTTTATTTGAGATAGCGCTGACCTTTGGCTGGAGCAAGAAAAAATCTTTATTTTTTGCTTGGTTGGGGCTGCTGCCGTTTGCCTGGGCGTCGGCCGGCTCATTTAGTTTGCCGGTTAATTTCGGATTGTTAGTTTGGTTATTTTTGATTTTATTAATTTTAAAACGAGCGACCTCTCCGCGCCCGGAACAAAAATTAATTTTAGCTTTAGCCGGAGTCGGATTAGTTTTTGGCTATGCGCTTTATTTTATTTTGTTTTGGGTTGCATGGATTATGCTTGAGGTTTTAAAACAAATTGATAAACATTTTCTCGCGGTCAATCAGCAGAATCGCATGACCGCTTCTAAAATATTTATCAATTTGTTTTTGACTCTGCTAATAGCCTTTGTTTTTTCCGGGTTGGAATTATTATTTGGTTATAGCAAGTTTGATAGAAGTATAAATTGGTTAGCGCAGCTCAGGCAATTGTTAGGCAATTTTTCCGGGTTTTATTTGGCTAGCGGCCCTCGACCACACAATATTGATTTTGGTAATGTTATTTTTAACCAAACTCCGCTCGCAGCTTTTGTGCCTAATATTCTGACTCAGTGGCGTTGGTGGTTGGTAGCTTTTGCAGTTTGTTTTTTTGCAGTCGTTTTTTATGGATTAATACAATTTTGTCACAATAAAAAAATAACCCACCAATGGTTATCAATAATGGCTTCCGGCTTGATAGTAGGTTATGCGATGACGAATTATTTTTTAGCCGGTTCACATATTTTGACTAGACGGTTAGATGGCGCGCTGGCTTTATTTTTGCTGATTTTATTTTTTTATGGTTTACAAAAAGTTGCCGAAGATCCTGTTTGGATAAAAAAACCATATATATTTGGGGTAGTTATTCTTTCATTGGTTATTACGACTTCTTATTCTTTGGGACCGGACACCTATACAGTTAGTGTTAATGAGTATGAAGCAGCCAAATATGTTTGGTCCAGAGAGCAGTCGGTTAATAAACCGTGTGTGTTGGGGGACACCTATCCGCTTCTAGCCTTAGAAACCGCTTCGGCCAAACAAATCATCGGCGGCGGCTTTCCAATAGATGCGGATTTTGGCCAACCGGGAAGAGTAGAATTATTTGCGCAAATGAATATGGCTATCAATGATACTGTGCTGAAAAAAACCAGAGAGCTTACCGGATCCGACCACTGCTGGTTTATTGGCGATACGGATAATTTTCAAAAACAAGGAATTTTGCATGCTGGCGATTTTAAAATATTTGAGGACACCGCTGTTGTGAGATATAATACTAAATACTAAATTTTATTTTAAATTATGCCTGATTGTCTTTTTTGCAAAATTGTTGCCGGAGAAATTCCCAGCTATAAAGTCTATGAAGATGACACGGTTTTGGCTTTTTTGGATATTCATCCTTGCGCTAAAGGCCATACGGTAGTGGTGCCAAAAAAACATTTTTCCGATCTTTGGGAGATGAATATAGAAGATTCTACGCTTGTGGGCGCCAGTCTGCGAGCCGCCGCCGGTAGGGTGCAGGCCAAACTCAAACCAGACGGCATGAATATTGGCATAAACAATGGCAAAGCTGCCGGCCAAGCAATTGCTCACGTGCATTGGCACATTATTCCCCGCTGGCACGCAGATGGTGGAACCAGCATGCACGGTATAGTTCGTAGTGGGGCAGATGTGGATGTAAAGGAAGTGGCCACATTATTTATAAATTAATATGTCCGAAATCAAAAAAATTTCTTCGCAAATAGTGCATAAAAATCCTTGGTGGGAATATAAATGCGATAAAATTATTCGCGCCGATGGCAGCGAAGGCGAGTATTGTTATGTGGAAACCCCGGGTAATGTAGTAGTTATTCCGCTGCTGGATGATGGACGTTTGGTTTTGGTAAGGCAATATAGATATTTAAATGATAAAAATGGTGTTGAATTTCCCGGCGGAGGAATGGGCAAGGGGGAATCTCCAGCCGAAGCTGCTAAAAGAGAATTATTGGAAGAGTCGGGTTATACTACCGAAAATTTAATTAAGATCGGCGCCTTTGAACCGTCGGTCGGAGTCATAAAAGATTTATCGCATGTATTTTTGGCTAATGAATTAACTTTGGTGCAAAAACCAAAATCAGATCCGATGGAAAGTACCGAAGTTCTTATCAGAAGAATTGATGAGTTTGAAAATATGATTAAACAAGGAGAGATTTGGGATGGGCAAGTATTAGCCGGTTGGGCTTTGGTGCGAGATTTTTTGCTTAAATCCAACTCAGAAAATGAGGTATGAAAAAAAACAGATTTTTAATTCTAGCAGTCGCTTTAGCGCTGTCAGTTTTTTGTTTAATTTTGCGAAATTATCCTAATCAATTGCCGGTTGTAGCCCCAGCTGTTTATCAAAAATCAACCTTATTTCCATCTTCGTCGTTAGCATTTGTTTCTCGAGTAATTGACGGCGACACTATCCAAATAGATACGGGCGAAAAAGTGCGTTATATCGGCATGAATACTCCAGAAACCGTGGACCCGCGCAAACCGGTAGAATGTTTTGGCAAAGAAGCGAGCGCCTACAACAAAAATTTAGTGTTAAATAAAAAAGTAAAATTAGTAAAAGATATTTCGGATAAAGATAAATATGGACGGCTACTCCGATACGTTTATTTAGAAGATGGGACTTTTGTAAATTTAAAATTAGTTAGCTATGGTTATGCCTATGCCGATACTGTACCCCCGAATGTGGTGCACGCATCTGATTTTGTCAAAGCTCAAAATCAGGCAAGACAAGCTAATTTAGGGTTATGGCAAAAGTGCAAATAAAGTAGTTTTGTGGTATAATTTTATTAGATTTTTTGCAGGTTTAAGGCAACGTTTAGAAAAATAATATGCCTGAAGAAAAAGAAAAAATGCCAAATCTCGTAGGCAACCCCGAGATCAATTTTTTTGCGTCCACTAATTTTCGCAATACCAATCGAAAGTTTGGTATAAAGCTTGACGATCGCCGTCGCCATATGTATGTGGTGGGCAAAACTGGCATGGGCAAAACTACCTTGCTAGAAAACATGGTGCTCAACGATATCTACGCGGGCCACGGTGTGGGGGTAGTAGATCCGCATGGTGATTTTGCCGAAAAAATTATTGATTATATTCCGCCCAATCGCATCAATGATGTCGTATATTTCAATCCCTCAGACATAGATTTTCCAATCGGTTTTAATATTTTAGAAACAATTGATCCGCGCTACCGCCATTTGGTAGCTTCGGGCCTGATGGGTGTGTTCAAAAAAATCTGGCCGGATGTGTGGAGCGCCCGCATGGAATATATTTTAAATAACACTCTTTTGGCTTTACTTGAATTTCCTAACACCACGCTGCTAGGCATAAATAGATTATTGGCCGATGATAGCTACCGTAAGCGCGTGGTGCGCAACCTTAAAGATCCGGTAATTAAAGCTTTTTGGGAAACAGAATTTGCCGGCTACAACGATAGATACAAACAAGAAGCGGTCGCGCCGGTGCAAAATAAAATCGGTCAATTTTTGTCGGCTTCAGTGATCCGTAATATTGTGGCGCAAGTCAAATCGCGTATCAACATCCGCGAAATCATGGATACCAAAAAAATATTTATCATGAACTTGTCCAAGGGCAGAATTGGTGAAGATAATTCGCGACTACTGGGCGGCATGCTTATCACCAAAATTCAATTAGCGGCCATGGAACGAGTAGATACCCCCGAAAAAGATCGTAAAGATTTTTTCTTGTACGTAGACGAATTCCAAAATTTTGCCACGGAAAGTTTTTCTAATATTTTGTCCGAAGCTCGCAAATATCGTTTGGATCTTATTATGGCCCATCAATATATGGAGCAGTTAGACGAGACTGTGCTGGCGGCTGTTATCGGTAACGTGGGAACATTGGTAACTTTTAGAGTGGGGTCAACCGATGCTGAGATTTTGGCAAAAGAATTTGCTCCTACTTTTATAGAAACAGATTTAGTTAACTTAACTAAATTTCAAATTTATTTAAAATTGATGATTGATGGAGTGGCCTCGCAGCCATTTTCGGCAAATACTTTGTCGCCAATTAATTTGTCTACCGCTAGCTCCGAAAAAGTAATTAAAGTTTCTCGCGAACGTTATGCCACCAATAGAGAAAATATAGAAGATAAAATTATGCGTTGGACAGGCATGGAAAATGGCGCGACTGATGATGAAGATGATCTGGAAAGCCCAACCAATAAAAAAGATTCAGACGAAGAATACACTGAAGACGAAGAGGGCTTGCCCGTGCTAGTTCATAAAAAACCAACAACGTTGCCGGCCTCTCAACCAGCCAAACCTAAATCAGAAGCTCCTAAAGTTTCCATAAATAAATCTGAAGGTAAACAAGATAAAAATTTAGATATTAAACAAAGCCATCCGGTATCGCTGGTTGACGCTACCCAAAAAGGCATCAGCTTGTCTCAAGCAATGCACTCCAACAAACAAGTATTTTCAAATCATGCTTTATCAAAAACAGATCATGACAAAAAACAGCCATACCGTAGCGGGCAAGTTACTTCCGGCAGAGATAAGCGCTATGAACAAAAATCGGCAGGTGGAAACATCCGACCCACGATTCAGCCTGCCAGTCGACCAGCTGCTGAACATAAACAACCACCAACATCTGCCTCACAAAATCAACCGCCTGCCCCTGTCAGACAAACGGCGCCTGTTGATAAGCAACCAGTAACAGAATTAAAGCCAGAACCAAAATAATCCGGAAGAAAAATATTACCTAACACCGTCATAAAGATTGATAGTAATTAAATTAGTATGGAGGTAAGGCGAGTTGCGTCCTCATTAAAACGTTTGCGGAATATTCAACCGCACCACTATTTCATGATTGCGGTTTTGCTGATATTCGCATTTGTCATTACGATAATCGGTATTTTTTTTAGTAACAAAACAATTCGCGGAGCAGCCAATCTTGCGTGGACTCAGACTGATTGGCAGGGTGGTTTAGATGGTGCAAATATTGCCAGCAGCGATGCCAACCAAACCGGTTGGACGCAGTATTCCAGTATTACTAACCTTTCTGCCACCTCATCACCTGGTGATTTAAAACTGACAACTTCAAGTTTTAGCGTAACTGATGATGGTGTCGCTACTTCTACAGGTTTGGCCACAGGAGGTGGATTTAGTACCGGAACAATAGCCAACACAACCGTCTCCGAGAGCGGCACAGCGGCTAGCGTACGACTGGCCATAAGTGCAACAACTACCGCAAATAGTTTTGATACGACTATTCCAGCCTTACCAACAAATGGTGGTGCTGGTGGTACAATTTTACGCAATGGTTCGGATGATGAAATGTATGTGCTTCATGGTGGTGGCACAGGTTTCTTTAAATATTCTATCTCTAATAATACATGGACAACACTTACCGTTGTGCCCAGCACGGTTGGTAATGGTGGCACCATGATTCGTAATGGTTCGGACGACGAAATATACGTGCTTGCTGGCAATGCCTCAACCACCTTTTATAAGTATTCCATCGCTAGTAACACTTGGACAACGCTCACTGCTGTACCTAGCGCAGTTGGCGGAGGCGGCGATATGATGCGCAACGCTGCAGACAATGACATCTATGTGCTTGCTGGCAATGCCTCAACCACCTTTTATAAGTATTCCATCGCTAGTAACA
>CAZQLV010000042.1:0-6978 GCA_964594385.1 uncultured Gammaproteobacteria bacterium
CGTGGAGCCATATCCCAGCTTTTGTAGTTGGGGTTGCCTTCATCATCCATGATAATATGTTGTAAATTAAACCATGGTAAAAATAATGCGGTGCGCGTGCCGATAATAATATTTTTTTCGCCGCGCCAAATTTGTAGCCAGCTCGCAAACAGTTCCTTATTTTTTAAATTACTGGTAATAAATACACACCGATCCAAAATAGTTGCTGACAAATTTGCTTTTATACTTTCAACCGCCGTAACTTCGGGTAGCAAAAAAAGAGCCTGAGATTTTTTATGTTCTAAATTTTTTAAAATAACTTCGGTTCTTTCCTGATTGTTTTTATATATGTAGAGTGTTGGTTTGTGGCGATGAGGTTCTGTCGAGGTGGTGCGCGGGCGTTTAATTTTTAAATTAGTAGTTTGTAATTGTTTGAGTTTTCTTTTTTGCAGCGGCAGCAAATTAGTTTTTAATAAAAATCCCAACGACACATGATAAAATTCGGAAATATCTCTGAGAAAGCTTAGTTGTTTTGAAGATAAAATTGGTTTGGCAAAAACTATTTCGCTGATTGGTTTTAATTTTATATTGTTGTCGGTTGTAGTTTTTTGAATCGCAAAAATTACCCCAAATTCTTCCTGGTTGCGAAAGGGGATTTTAACCAGCTGTCCGAGCAAGATTTTTTCTTCAAGTTCTTTTGGAACGGTATAGTCCAAAAAAGGCAAGGCCAGCGGCATTCGTTTAGCCGGAATAATTTGGACGAACATACATTAACATTTTACAAAACCAAATTGGCCGTGAGGTAGCCGACCCCGAATGGTGTTTCGTAGGCGTATGATTTGTAAGTATAGTGCACGCCTTGCAAAATACCCATTAAGATCAAAAAGGAACGAAAACCGCATTCAGCTGCGTCGGTGACAAAGGCCGGATCCATTTGTAGCATGCCGGCCAGATTATTACTAGCCAAGAGCTCTTGAATCTTTGTATCAAATTCGGGGCCGGCTGCGTTGTAGCCCGCCGGAGCGTCTGTAAGCAGTGCATGCGACAAATCTCCGGAAGCAATTACGGCCACGCGTTTATTTATTTCGGAAATTTTTTCTTTGATCATAGCGCCAAACGCGACATGAGTTTTCCAATCCAAATCACAAAAGCCTATCGGTATTATATTTATATTTTTTAAATGGGAAGTGAGGAAAATTAGAGGCACGGAAGCGCCATGGTCTAGGTAAGGCTCGCTAATCATGGTAGTAGGCAAGTGCTCGTTGTACGATCCGTTGCGAATCAAAGTGCTTAAATGGTTTTCGCCAAGAAATGTAACTTTGGTAGCCAAATCTCCAAAAGCGCGTAGATCGGTTTGGTAGTTTGGGTTGCTATTAAGCGTAAAAGCTTCTTTGAAAGAATGCCCGTGCGGAGAAATAATAATTAAAACTTCTGGGCGAGTAATGTAGAGATCTTTCTCCATCTGTTCCAAAGCCGCCTTAGTTTTTTCTAATTTTTTAATCGAATCCTTACCAATACTTGGAATAAGTAGGGGAGGATGAGGCGTGATGCCTGCAAATACGAGAGACATATAATTATTTATTAGTTAATTTTACATCGCCGGTAGAAATCCATTTGGCCATCTTACTTGCTTCCTGATCATTGCCCTTGCCACCCATGGTAATAATTGTATATTGTTTTTTGCTTTTTGTGGATTGTACGACCATGATTGTAACTACGCCGGCCTGATCGGTGGAGCCGGTTTTACTAGAAATAATAGTATAATTTTTGACCCCAGCCGGAGCGGAGACGGTAGAGGCAACTACCGTGTGTTTGCTAGCGCCAACTTTACTGGCCAGTTCTTTGAAAGAATAAGTGGTTTTGGCCAGAGCGGTTTTGATGGTGGAATTTTCTAGGGCGCGCGTGATGATTTTTAGTAAGTTGCGCGGTGTGGATTTATCTTTTTGATCTAAGCCGGTAACGTCAATAATAGTTGTGCCGTCTGCGCCCCAATCTTGTAATCGTTCTTTCATTTTTTCTATAAAATCTGTTTCTACCAAGCCACTATTTTGCGCAATTAAGCGCGCGGTATTGTTGGTAGAACCGACAAGCATGGCGTTAAGTAAATCGGAATTATTTATAATCGCGCCGTTTCTTAATGGTAGGTTACGGCCGGATGCTTTTTGCTTGGTACTTGAATATACCGAAGATTTGCTCAAATCAAAATCTTGGTTGAGCGCTTCGTAAGCGACCAGTAGTTTGGCGAGTGATGCCATCGGGCGAGAAACATCAATATTTTTACCGGAAATAATACGACCGCTGGGATATTCAGCCACGAGATAAGCGGGCAAATTAGTTTTAAATAAATCATCCACTTCAATTTCGCTATCGCCTAGATATTTATTGCGTGAAGAAATTAGGCTGCCATTGATAAACAACGGTTCGCCGTCCAAAATATTGATCGCTGTAGTGGCCGGCACCGAAATAACATTTCCTCTTTTGTAACCCAAAGCGGCAAATGTATCCACATCGGCAATTAATCTTTTCTTGTTATTTTCTATCACATAAATTTTGTTGCTGCCACTGACTCTAAGCAAAGTTCCATCTTGAAAGTTTAGTGGCAGATTGGCTACTTCCAGATTATTTATTTCTTTGACTTTATGTTTTTCAATTGCTAAATTTTTGTAATTTACGGCGATAATATTTTTGTCTGTTATTGGGTATAAGGTGTTATCTTTAAATAAATAATAGGCGTTGTTAAGGTCGGTGATTTGGTAAATTACACCCTGGGGAGCGGTGGTAGAAGCCGTGATAGTCATGCCGATTGGGTAGCCGGCAATATCGGCATCGGTTATGTCTACAATTTCGTCTGGGTTATAGCCGATTTGCCAGACTACTTGAGGCGAAGCAAATGGACGCAAGGTATCATAGTCTAACAGGTAGTATGTGTTTGGAGTTTTGAGGATAGAAAAATTAGGAAAAGAAATATCGGCGCCGGTTTGGTAATTGCTTAGCTCGGAGTCGGGCACCGAGATAATCATGTTGGGGTCGGCGCGGCTGAGCAAAGTGGCTTGATTTTTGAATTTACGTTTGACATTATTTTGGATGAGCCAAACTTCGGTGCTGGATTCGGAACGCAATAAGCTGCCATTGGGGTACATCTGACTAAACCAGGTATTCCAGATACGCCAAAAATTTTGGTTGCCGTGAAAATGAGGAGTGTAGGTATACAAAAAAGCGGTCGCCCAACTTTGGGGGATTACGTTTTGGTTGTCTATAATTGTCGGCTGGTCTTTCTTTTTTACAACCGAGCTGCCCGTATTATTATAATACCAACGAATAATGCCGGCCGAATTATCTACCTGTTTGCCAAAACCTTTAAATTTTACAACGCTCGGGTCGTTTAAGGAACAATTATCACAAACACCATAGCCGGCCGCCCAATCTAACTGTTTTTGAGTTGGCTCATCATCTGTTATCAAGCTTTGTTCTTTTTGTAAAGTTACCAACAGGTATTTAGGGTTGATTTGGTATTGTTGCGCGCTTTCTTGGATAATTTCAGCCGCGGACTTAATTTGGCCATTTACATCTTCGGTATGCAGAGTAGCTAAATAACTGCCGCGGTCTTGCAGGAATTTTTGGATATCGGCTGTAGTCCAATTGGCTGTGCTTTGCATTTCTTCATCGGAAATGATGTATTGCGGGTTGAAATTTACGGCTGCAAAGCAAGCTGCGGGAATGCCAAAAAACAAGCCGAGGTATAGCAAAAAATTAGCAATTTTTAAGATTTTTTTGTGCATAGATTCCATATCATGATAGCACAAAAAGGTTTGGTTGACAAAAGAAGTGTCTATTTCTCCAGCACAATCCTATTCTTCGTAGCCGTAGCTGTAATTTTATCTCCTTGTTTGAATTTCTTTTCAATCAGATCCATGGCTAATAAGTCTAGAAGTTCCGTTTGAATAACACGCTTGAGCGGACGCGCGCCATAGTTATCATCGTAGCCTTTTTTTACCAGGTATTTTTCCACACTAGCATCCATTTCTAGTAGAATTTTTTGATGGGCTAGTCTGGCTTTGACTTGTTCTAGTTGTAATTTTACAATTCGAGCAATATCTTTTTCAGTAAGCGAGTGGAAAATAATAATATCATCAATACGATTGAGGAATTCCGGTTTGAAGTGATCACGCAAACCTTCCAAGATTTTTTCTTTCATTGATTTTTCGCTATTTTTTGTTTCCGCGCCATTAAATCCGAATTCACCTTTTTTATTCCAGTCCAAAATGAGATTGCTGCCAATATTGCTGGTCATAATCACCACGGTATTTTTGAAGTTTACTTTTCGTCCCTTGGCATCGGTCACATGACCATCGTCCAGAATTTGCAGCAAAATATTAAAGACATCAGGGTGCGCTTTTTCGATTTCATCAAACAAAATTACTGAATATGGTTTGCGTCGAACCATTTCCGTAATTTGTCCGCCTTCCTCAAAGCCCACATAGCCGGGCGGGGAGCCGATAATTTTGGAAACAGCATGCTTTTCCATATATTCACTCATATCTACGCGGATCATGGCCGTTTCCGTATCAAATAAAAATTCAGCGAGCGCTTTGGCCAGCTCTGTCTTGCCCACACCGGTGGGGCCAAGAAAGATAAATGAACCGATCGGGCGATTAGGTTCGGCAATACCGGCGCGGGAGCGGCGAATAGCGTTAGAAACGGCTTTGACGGCTTCTTCCTGGCCCACCACACGTTTGGCCAGCTCATCTTCCATATGAGTTAGCTTGTCGGCTTCGGTCATGAGCATTTTGTATACCGGAATGCCAGTCCAGCGGGCCACAACGCGCGCGATATCTTGTTCAGTTACTTCTTCCTTTAGAATGCCGCTACTTTTTTGGATATTAGATAATTTTTGTTCTTCCTGGCGTACTTCGGCTTCTAAGGCAGGGATTTTGCCATAGCGAATCTCAGCAACTTTTTGCAAATCACCGCGACGTTCTTCAATTTCCGCTTTTTGGCGAATTTCTTCAATTTCTTTTTTATGATTATGAATACTGGTAATAATTTCTTTTTCGTTTTTCCAGCGCGCTTCCAGTTCGGTACTTTTGTCTTTCAGCTCGGCCAGTTCTTTCTCAATTTTTTCCAAACGTTCTTGCGCTTCTTGCTCTTTTTCTTTTTTGAGCGCCCGTTTTTCAATTTCCATTTTCATCATCGCTCGTTTCATTTTATCAAGTTCGTCGGGCATAGAATCTATTTGCAAACGCAACGCCGATGTGGCTTCGTCGATTAGGTCGATAGCCTTGTCAGGCAAAAAACGATCAGCAATGTAGCGTTGCGACAAATCTACGGCCGAGATAATCGCCGCGTCGGTAATGCGTACACCATGGTGCACTTCGTAGCGTTCTTTAATACCGCGCAAAATGGCAATCGCATCATCGCGAGTCGGTTCATTTACCATTACCGGTTGAAAACGACGCTCTAGGGCAGCATCTTTTTCAATATATTTTTGATATTCTTTGAGCGTTGTGGCGCCAATTGTATGCAAGGTGCCGCGCGAGAGGGCAGGCTTTAGCATATTAGAGGCATCCATAGAGCCTTCCGAAGATCCGGCGCCGACAATTGTATGCAATTCATCGATAAACAAAATTATTTTGCCGTTAGATTGATCAATTTCTTTTAAAACCGCCTTAAGCCTGTCTTCAAATTCACCGCGGAATTTGGTACCAGCCAGGAGCGACCCAATATCAAGAGCAATAATTTCTTTATTTTTTAAAGATTCGGGCACATCGCCGTTGACAATTCGTTGCGCCAAGCCTTCGGCGACAGCGGTTTTACCCGTTCCCGGTTCGCCAATTAACACCGGATTATTTTTGGTGCGGCGGCTCAGGATTTGCATGACGCGACGAATTTCGTCGTCACGGCCGATTACCGGATCAAGTTTTTCTTTAAAAGCTAAATCGGTCAGGTTTTTGCCGTATTTTTCTAATACATTGTATTTACTCTCCGGTTCGGGGCTGTTTACTTTTTGATTGCCGCGAATGCCGGCCAGAACTTTTAGAGTTTCGTCGTAGTTTACGCCGTTAGTAGTGAGTAGGTCGCTAATCGGGTTGTGTCCAATTAAAAAAGATAAAAATAAATGTTCGACACTAATATATTCGTCTCCCATTTTTTTGGCTTCACCGACAGCGGTTTGAAAAATATATACCATGCCTTGGCTGAGCAAAATTTGGCCAATGCCGCCAGAGGGCATCGCGCTCGGTTGTTTGGGCAATTTATCTATAATAGATTGCGCGCCGGCTTTAAGGGCGATAATATTAGCGTTAAATTTGTGCAAAACCGAAACAACCACCCCGTCGGTATCCTCAAGGAGCGCAAAAAATAGGTGAGGGGGCTCAATTTGCGGCTGACCGTTTTCGTAGGCGATTCGAGCCGCGTTTTGGATAATTTCTTGGGATTTATTAGTAAAATTTTGAGGGATCATAAGAAAATTTGAAGATTATTTATCACTCTGTAGTAGAGAGTGATAATAGTATAGCATCTTGTTAAATCATGTCAAGTTTGATAGAATGCGAACTATAATTGTATAGTATTTTAGCACAAAATATGGTAAACGCTAAGGAAACCATTATCCCGCAACACATAGCCATTATTTTGGATGGTAATAGGCGCTGGGCAAAAGAAAGAAAATTGCCTACGTTTTTTGGCCATAAAAAAGGGATGGAAAATGCTAAAAAAATAATTTTGTACGCGCAAAAAGTTGGGGTAAAAGTAATGACGATGTATGCTTTTTCTACCGAAAATTGGTCACGCTCCGAAGAAGAAGTAAATTACCTCATGAAATTATTTGAAAGTTATATAGATAAGTATATTGATGAATACAAAAAACGGGGGATTAAATTTAGGCATATCGGCGCGCTGGAAAACTTGCCAATTTCTTTGCAAAAGAAAATAAAAAATGCAATTGAACTAACCAAAAATAATACCGGCCTGATTGCTAATCTGGCTCTTAATTATGGTGGG
>CAZQLV010000043.1:0-6935 GCA_964594385.1 uncultured Gammaproteobacteria bacterium
GCCTCAGCGTCCCGAACGCTGCGCGCTACCAACTGCGCTATAGCCCGTTTGAATGAATGAAATGAGGCAAGCGGAGCTTTGCGGCATTTCTGAGCGAAAATGGGCTATATACGGCAACGCCTCTATAGCCCATTTGATGCCTAGCGCCTGTTAAAGCGTTTCGGCGTATGTAAAGAGCCTTATGCAAGCGGATCGAATTCTCTGAGCCTTTTTTGAGCTCCTACGTATAAATCTCGGATTAATTTGGCAAATTTTTCTTCATCCAAAGATTTTAGCGTATTTATGTTCCAACTAATAATTATGCCAAGTGGAGTTATTTTTTTTCTACACTCCTTACAATCTCTGAGATGTTCAAAAAGATTCCCCCGATGATCAAGAAAAAATTGGTAAGTTTGCCCTCGATTATTCTTTCCATAGAGCAAATCGTACCAAGCACCACACGGGCTATCATATAAACCCTCAGATGGGCTAGAGAGAGGCATGATGGACTCCTGGTTGAGGATAAACTATCATAGATTTAGTAGCTTTTCAAGTTGGCTTGTCTATGCTAGAATTATAGTGTTAATTAATTGTAATTATTAAATTTTTATGCAGAAATTAGAAGATTATTTTCAAGAAGCAATTAAGCAAAAAGCCTCGGATTTACATTTGGTAGGTGGGGAAGTACCGATGGTGCGTATTGAAGGGGAGCTTAAAGAATTAGACACCAACCCGTTAGATAATAAAGAATTATTGGCCGAAATTAGCAGTTTATTGACTAAAGAACAGCAAGAAAGATACGCGCAGGATAAAGAGCTGGATATAAGTTATAGCGCCGGGGAAGTTCGTTTTAGAGTAAATTTGCACCAACAATCCGAAAATATCGGATTGAGTGCTCGGGTTATTCCACTCGCCATTCCCACTCCGGAAGAGTTGCGTTTTGAGCCGATGTTGTTGGAAATGACTAAGTTGCTTGATGGTTTAGTTTTGATTACTGGGCCAACCGGTTGTGGTAAAACAACAACCATTGCTTCCATGATTGAAGAAATAAATAAAACTCGTAAAGCCCATGTGATTACAATAGAAGATCCGGTTGAGTTTGTTTTTAAGGATAAAAAAAGTTTGATTGAGCAACGTGAAGTGGGCACGGATACCAATTCATTTGCTAACGCGCTTAAATATGTCTTGCGCCAAGATCCAAATGTAATTTTTGTCGGTGAAATGCGCGACCCGGAAACTATTGCTACGGCGCTGACTGCCGCCGAAACCGGTCATCTGGTTTTCTCCACCCTGCATACACCAACTGCTGCCGAAGCGGTAGAGCGTATTGTGGACGTATTTGAAGGCTCCAAACAAAAACAAGTGCTTATTCAGCTATCCGCAGTCCTGCGCGGGGTGGTAGCGCAACAGCTGCTTCCGGCCAAAGATGGCGGCCGAGTACCGGCCAGAGAAATTCTGATCAATACTCCGGCGGTTGCCAATTTGATTCGTAATAATGAAGTTGGCCAAATTAAGTCGGCGATACAAACCGGAGCCAAAGACGGTATGGAAACCATGGAAAATTCCGTTAAAAAATTATTGAAAGAGGGTTGGATCACCGAAGACGTGGCCGAACGAAGAGTGGGAACAAGTAAAAAAGCGTAAAATAGTATTAAGTATTATGTATCAAGTATTAAGGGGAGTTTGATTGTATAATACATACTACTTAATACATAATACTTTTATGGTTGCATTGCAAGCTATTTTTAAAAAAATAAGCGAAGTGTCAAAGAAATCCCAACTGCCGGTCTATGTGGTGGGTGGTTTTGTGCGTGATTTTTTACTTGGCAGAGAACAGAAGAAAGATATAGATTTTGTGATAGTGGGTAGTGGCTTAGAATTTGCCAAACAATTTGATGAAGAATTAAAACAAGTCGGCAGTTTGGTGGAATTTCCGGATTTTGATACGGCTCGGTATGTTTTGGATGAAATGGTTTTGGAATTTGCCGGCGCGCGCACGGAAAAATATAAATCAGATTCACGCAAGCCGATTGTAGAGCAGACTTCTTTAGAAGAAGATTTAGCCAGACGAGATTTTACGGTTAATGCGATGGCAGTACCGGTAAAAGTTTTTTGTGGCGCCGTTTGGCCGAGCTCGGCAAAATTAAAAAAAGAAATTATCGATCCATTTGCGGGGCAAAAAGATTTACAACATAAAATTTTGCGCACGCCGCTTGAGCCAGATCAAACTTTTATTGATGATCCGTTGCGTATGTTGCGAGCGATTCGGTTTGCTAGTCAGCTTGATTTTGGTATTGATCCAAAAACGTTGGAATCTATTTATAAAAATCGTGAACGCTTAAAAATTATTTCGGCGGAAAGAATTCAAGAAGAACTTTTTAAAATGATGGACTGCCCAAAGCCGTCGGTTGGCCTAGTTTTGATGTGGCAAACCCATATTATGGACTTAGTGCTGCCGGAAGTCTCTAAATTGGAAGGCGTAGAAGATGTCTATGGCCATCAGCACAAAGATAATTTGGTGCATACGTTTAAGGTGGTAGACAATGTGGCCGAACGGTCTGATAAAACCTTATTGCGTATAGCCGGGCTGTTTCATGATATCGGCAAACCGGCTACCAAAAAATTGATGCCAAAAATCGGCTGGACTTTTCATCAACACGAACATGTGGGCAAAAAAATGGTCAAAGATATTGCTCGCCGTTTACGTTTTTCCAAAAGCGATACCGATTATTTGGCCAAGCTCGTGCGCTGGCATATGCAGCCGATTAGCTTGATGGACGATGGCATTACCGATTCGGCTGTGCGCCGGTTGGTAGTCAATTTGGGAGATGAGTTGGCAGATTTGTTGATTTTGGGTCGCAGCGATATAACAAGTGGCAATCCAAATAAAAAAGAAAAACGTTTAAAAAATTATGATAATCTAGAAAAAAAGATTGCCGAGGTGCTAGAGCGAGATAAATTAAAAGCATTTCAATCTCCGTTTAGAGGCGAAGAAATTATGGAAATGTCCGGGCTCAAACCTGGACCAACGGTAGGCAAAATAAAAAAGGCGATTGAAGAAGCAATTTTGGATGGTATTATTCCCAATGAATACGAAGCAGGAAAAGAATACTTCCTGAAAATAAAAGACGAATTTTTGGCCAAAGCTCAGGATTGGGAAAAAGTAGATAAAAAATAAAACCGGCGTTTTTACAAGTGCGCCGGCAGTGGGGTGAAGTAGGGGCAAAAAAAGTGCGGGTTTAGCGGTATTTGATCAGACGAAAAGTGTGTCCTGCATCATATTGTGAATCTGGGTATTCCACTGTTAAACCGATGAAGTCTTGTTCGTGATCGATAAATACGGATTTATATGGCACAACTTCTGCGATTAGCAGATCTGCTTCGGCAATCGGCATGCGTTTGCCGTTTATTCTGTCCAATACTTCTTTAACTCCAACAGGAACGGAGTATAGCGCCCCGTATGGGCAAGGATGCGGGTCGTAGAATTCTACAACCCTGCTCAGATCCACCACTCCTGATCCAAAGAGTCCCATGGTCTACCTCCAATTAGCTTAGTTTATATTTTTTTATTTGTTTTGTAAATATAGGCATGGTATTGACTTTGGGTATTTTTTGTATTACCCTCCTTTTAGGAGGTGTGCTTTATGGCAGAACAGAACGAGTGTGAATATTTTGAAGGCGTACTTTGGCTTCATTCGGAAACAGGAACAGAAGGCGGAGATTGGGCGCTTCAAGATAAGCGCCATATTAGCAAAGTTGATCCGCTTCCACCAGGGACGGAAGATGGGCCTTCAGGCCTTTTTACTTTTTCCTTCGCTCCAGATGGTAAGTATACTAGCAGGGAGCTCCTGCTCTCAGAGTTGCCCAAGGAAGACTGGTCTCGCGAAGGCCTGCATATCCTCGCAGATGGCGACTATCTGTTCATCTTCGATAAGGAGAATCCGGAAAAGATTGTCTGGGAGGGTGTGATCATGCTGCGTCAGTATGAGCTTTTCACTGAGAAGACCAGTACCGGCATGTGGATTCATGCCGATCAGGACGGAGTGGAGCGCTCTGTCTGGGAGAAGTTTTTCCTCGAAAATTATCCAGCCAAGCTTGTTCCCGTTGCCTGCTTGTAGGCTGGTAGGCAGTTTTCTTTCTCCTGTCATTTCCGTTTGGAAGTGGCAGGGGTGTTTTATTTTTAGCCGTTGATACTTTTAGCTAAAATATGGTAAGGTAAGCCTGTATGACCGACACCCAAGCCATCAAAGACAGGCTAGACATTGTGCAGATAATTGGCGAATATGTGCGGCTTAAAAAAGCCGGCATAAATTGGAAAGCCAACTGTCCGTTTCACAATGAAAAGTCGCCTTCATTTATGGTGCAGCCCGAAAAACAATTCTGGCATTGTTTTGGTTGTGGCAAAGGCGGCGATGTTTTTTCTTTTATTCAAGAAATGGAAGGATTAGATTTTCCCGAAGCGCTCAAAATTTTGGCCGACCGCGCCGGAGTAAAATTGGACACTTATGCCAGCGAAGTAAATAAAAGCCAAAAAAATAGAATTATAGAAATAAATACTAAAGCCGCATATTTTTTTAATCATTTTTTGTCCGAAATGCCGGCGGCAGAAGCAGCCAGAGAATATTTGCAGCGCCGCCAGCTAACCGCAGAAACAATTGCCGATTGGCAAGTCGGTTTTATTGCCGATCAATGGGATCTGCTTACCAAATATTTATTAAATAAAGGCAATAGTATAGATGATCTTTTGGCAGCTGGATTAAGTATCAAAAAAGAAGGTGGTAATAGTTTTTATGACAGATTTCGCGGCCGAGTTATGTTTCCAATTTGGGATACACATGGCAATGTCGTTGGTTTTACCGGACGCATACTGGTCGAAACCGAAAAATCTGGCGGAAAATATGTAAATACTCCTCAGACTATTGTCTTTGATAAGTCTAGGCTTTTGTATGGCCTAAACAAAGCCAAAACCGAAATTAAAGCCAAAGATTTTACGGTGCTCGTAGAAGGCCAGATGGATGTGATTGCTTGCCATCAGGCAGGAATGAAAAACGTCGTGGCTTCTTCGGGTACGGCGCTTACTTTTGAGCAAATAAAATTATTAAAAAGATATTCCAATAACATCGCGATTGCGTTTGATGCCGATGCGGCGGGCCAGAATGCGGCCAAGCGCGGTATAGATTTGGCTTTGGAACAGGGGATGAACATAAAAATAATTCAGATACCGTTTGGCGCCGGCAAAGATGCGGACGAATGCATTAAAAAAGATAAAAGTGTATGGTTTAAAGCCGTAGAAAATGCCAAAGAAGTAATGAATTGGTATTTTGATAGCGCCTTTGCCGAGGCGAATAAAAATGACCCTAAACAAAAACAAAAAATTGCCGATGCGTTGTTGGTCGAAATTATTCGGTTGCCATATGCGGTAGAAAAAGATCATTGGCTCAAAAAATTAGCGGATGAGCTAGACGCTGATCGCGCTGCTTTGGCCGCGGATATGCATAAAATTTTTCTGCAGATAAATAAGTATCAAGATAATGGCCCTAAATCAGGGAATCAAGAAACTAGTCGTGAGAATGGCCCGGCTGTTGCTTCTGGCTATGGCGAACATAATAAAATTAGTTTGCGAGCGGAAAACTTTTTTGCCTTGTTATTTAAATTTCCTCAATTGTATACAGAATATAGTCAAAAGATTAGATCTGAGTTTTTTGAGGGCACTATATTGGCTGCACTTTACGAATCGCTAAAAAAGCACTATAATGGCTCTATAGACATAGAAATGCTGAAAAATGGTCTGAATAAGGAAGATCAAGCTTCCATTGATATTTTAGTATTAAAAACAGATAAGGATTATAGCGATTTTGATTTAGCGCAAGCTAAAAAAGAATTAGACATATTGCTTAATTTAATAAAAGGGGAGTGGCAAAAAGAAAAACGTCAAAAATTATTTATTGAGTTAAAAGAGGCCGAGAAAAATAATAATCAGAATGAGCTGCAAAAAATTTTGAAAGAAATAATGGAATTAGAACACTAATTTATTAAAAGATTTAAATTAATCCCTGATAATCGCATATGGTCAAAAAAAAGGGGAAAATCAAAAAATCTTCCAAGCCATTGCGCGTTACACATACGCGTAAGCAAAAAAGGGAGAAAAAAGTTTTACAGCGTCGCGTTTCAAATGACGGTACGCGACGTGATTCCGCTGAATCAAAAACATCTAGCGTAAAAAAGATAAAAAAAATTGTAGGTAAAAAAGCCTTCAAGAAAAACATTTTTTTCAAAGGAAAAAATAAAAATAATCCTCCAGAGGAAGTAATATCAGAGCCAACCCTAAAAGATATCTGGGCGCTGGTTGGCAAAGGGCGCAGCCGTGGTTTTATTACCCAAACCGAAGCTGAAGCGGTTTTTTATCGGCCGGAACGTTATTTGGATTTATACGAAGGCTTCATGGATTTGTTGGATAAAAATGGCGTGACCATTGTTGAGCCAACCAGTGGATTACTTGGCAGAAAAACAGAAAGTAAAGAATTGCTACATCAGTTCCAAGGCAAACAGCCAGACATGGACACGCCCTTTGATTTAGGGCAAATTTCTTCCGATTCTATCCAGATGTATTTGCGTGAAATCGGTCGCATTCCGCTACTTAAGGCAGCTGAAGAAGTATCGTTAGCCAAACGCAAAGAACGAGGCGATAAAGAAGCGGATAGAAAACTGATTGAAGCTAACTTGCGTTTGGTAGTTTCCATTGCCAAAAAATTTGTCGGTAAATCACTTTCACTTTTAGATTTAATTCAGGAAGGCAATATTGGCTTGTTTAGAGCAGTCAAAAAATTTGATTATCGCAAAGGTTATAAATTTTCTACCTATGCCACCTGGTGGATTCGCCAGGCCATTACGCGCGCGCTCGCCGATCAGTCTCGCACCATTCGTATTCCGGTGCATATGGTAGAGACTATCAATCG
>CAZQLV010000044.1:0-6931 GCA_964594385.1 uncultured Gammaproteobacteria bacterium
ATTGTGATATTATAAAAGCAAATAAGGATTATTTTCTCCTATGTTTAATGGTCAGTTGAAAAAAATACCTTTTTCTTTAGAGTCAGATAACTCTGGCGCAGATTTTTTATTTTTCAAAAATCAAGTAGAAGAAAGCGTGACCGAAGGTCAGTTGGCGGTAGATGTGGCTCAAACTGAAAATGAATTGGTAATTGTGGCGGCCATGGCCGGCACCAAACCGGAATATATTGAATTGCATTTGCATAACGATCTGCTCACCATCCGCGGCGAACGGTTTTCTCCTGTAGCGTTATCCGACGAGCATTTTAATCAGGAATGTTATTGGGGTAAATTTTCTCGTAGCATTATTTTGCCAATGGACGTGAAAGCCGAAATGGCTCAAGCCCAATATACTAATGGAGTATTAGTGATAAGATTGCCCAAAGCTAATCATAATAGCGACATACCAATTATGGTAGTAGAAGAATAGCTTAGTTTGTATGTCCAATAATATAGAAGAGGATGCTTCCCAAAAATTAAATAAGCCTAAAACAGGCTGGTTAAAAAATATCCTACTCGGATTAGAATTTTTTTTATTTTTATTTTTAGTATTTTTGGGGGCTGCCTCCACATACAACCTTGTTTATAAAGATAAAATTTTCCCGGGAGTGTATGTGGGTGAGCACCATTTGGGCGGACTAACCAAATCGGCAGCAAAAGATTTTATAGAAAATTTTAATAACCGTATAGCCAAAGAAAGTTTGGATTTTAATTTTTTAAAAGAGGATGGTAGTGCTGATAACTTTAAACTAAGCGCCATGTCTGCCGATGATAGTTCGGTAGAACTAGTAAAAATAAATAGTGATAGCTCAATTGCCAAGTTGTTGGCCGTTGGTAGATCCGGTAATTTTTTTCAAAATCTTTGGCAGCCGTTGTCTATTCGTTTTTTTTCTCACTATGTAGACAAAGCCGATGTATCGGTTGAAGACAGGTTTATCGTCAATCTCAAAAATTACATGTCTGATTTTAGCGATAAGCCGCGCAATGCCAGTATTAAAATTACGGATTTATCTACATTGGCTTATGAAGTAGAACCGGAAAAAAGTGGCTTCATTTTTGATTATGATGATTTAAAAAATAGACTGCAAAATCAGTTATCATCTTTAGCCATGGGTAGTATTACTATAAATAAAAAACAATTTAATCCCGATGTATTTACGTCTGATTTGAATGTGCTCACACCCAAATTATCTGAAATTTTCAACTATGGCAGTTTGGGCTTGAATTATACCGATCCGCAAACGGGCGCGACGCGTAACTGGAACATTGACCCGGTCATTTACGCCCAGTGGCTGGAAGTGAGAAAAGAAAATGGGGAAGCTATTTTTGCCCTCAATAAAGAAAAAGTACAAGATTATCTGGAGGCAATACGCCCTCTGATTGATTTGCCGGCTAAGGATGCTAAATTTGTGATGGAAAATGATCGGGTAAAAGAATTTCAAGCCAACCAAACGGGGTTAACGCTAGATGAAGAAAAAACCTATGCCGATTTAGATGCGGCCTTTAAAGAACGAAATTATAAACCCGCGGAAATAACCAGAACCATAACTGTATCGGTAGATGTTGTGCAGCCAAATGTATTAATGGCTAATATAAATAATCTGGGTATTTTGGAAGTAGTGGGCACAGGCTATTCAACATTTAAGGATAGCCATACTAATCGTATAAAAAATATCGCCAACGCCGTCAAGCGCTTAAACGGTATTTTGATTAAACCGGGCGAAGAATTTTCGGCCAACAAATATGCCGGACCATACATAGAAGAAAATGGATTTTTGCCAGAGATGGTAATTAAAGGCAATGAAATAAAACCGGAAGTGGGCGGTGGTATGTGTCAGATCGGCACCACTCTGTTTAGAGCTGCCATGAATTCTGGTTTCCCAATTACCGAGCGCCGCAATCATTCGCTCGTAGTGGGTTATTATGCTGATCCAGTCAATGGTAATCCAGGTACTGATGCTACTTTGTATGAACCAAACGTAGATTTTAAATTTTTTAATGATACCGGTAATTATTTGTTGCTGCAAACTTCTATAGATTATGTAAAACAAGAATTAGTTTTTACATTCTGGGGTAAGAGTGATGGCCGTAAAGGATCATATACACACCCGACTGTGACAAAATGGATCCCGGCCGGAGATCCTCAAGAAATTGCCGTCACAAGCTTGAAACCGGGAGAGCGAAAATGTCAGGGGGCTTTTAAAGGAGCGGTTACCTTGTTTACTTATACAGTTATAAATTCTTCTAGCCAAAAAGTGGATAGAGAGTTTGATAGCTACTATCGGCCGTTGCCGGAAATTTGTATGGTAGGGGCTACTAGCACCGCGGCTACACCCGGCGCTACGGATTTAGGACCGATAGACGCTGCGGAATAAAAATTTCTCTAAAAACAAACCAGGCCCCGACATAATGTCGAGGCCTGGGTTATTTTTATTGAAGGGAAGAAACTTCCCTCCTGAACCGCACCCAAGAAGATGTATTAAAGAAGAAAACGAGCCGAAGCCTGTTGGTCCCTCTAACACATCTCCATGCTTGTCGTGGATACGGGTTGATACATGTTAGCGTTACGTTTTAGATCTCTACCATGCACTACCCGAACCCGTCTAGCACTAAAAGCGTGGGTTCCCTATAATTGTTATGTTAATATCAATTTTTAGGTTGTTATCCGATATATACCTTACTTGGAATATCTGATTACTTTAGATAACTCCGAAGTATACCAGAATATCAAAAATTTGTCAAGGGGGTGGGTGGGGACCGGGGCATTTTTTGGCTAAGATTAGGTAAATTTGTGGTTTTGTTAAGTAGGAATAGCTGGTGTATGGCTTGGTGCAAAAGTATTTTTTGTGGCATGCTATTTTTTTGAATAAATGTTAAGATAACCTTTGTAAGGTGATAGGTCAAAACGCACCAACATCAAGGAGCTCACCGTGAATAAGACAGCTTTGTTCATCATATGTGCAATTTCCCTCGGGTGTTCATCAAACAGGCACTCAGCCGATCAAGCAAGTATAGCCGTCTGTACTTCTGACCCGCCAAGTAATGAGTTTGTTGCACTGGTTTTTAACACCGGTCTTGGACCAGGATTGGACGTCTCATATACTACGCCGCGTATTGCGCCTGTCGCGCAGGCAGTCACAGCACATCCATGGGACGTTCTATGCCTCGATGAGGTTTGGACTGACGCCGGCCGTAATGCTATTCTCTCGGCACTGGCCTTGCCTGCTGACCAGGTATTTACAGCCGACACACGTGGCCAGAATGAGGACCCGGGAGATCGTTGCACACCAGGCGAACTCGATGACGGATTAGCATGTATGCGCAGCAGTTGTGCCAATTTACCTGACGAAGATGTTACTAGTTGCGCTGCGGATCATTGCCAAGTACAAGGCTTTTCTCTTTATGTGAATCATCCGCACTGCTTTAATTGTGTGGTGGCATCAGCTGGAAAAAATGCAGACCAGATTAAACAGACTTGTGAAGGTGTCGGCGCTTCTAGAATGTTTGGCGGAAGCAACGGCGTCATGCTTATCTCGCGCCGGCCGATTAGCAATGCTGAGTGGATTCCTCTGCCGTCGAGTGAAGCTAATAGGGTTGGTTTATTTGCGACTGTTGATGTGGGCGGTAAGCCCGTTGAAGTTGCTTGTACGCACCTTAGCGGAGCTGTAGATATTCTTTCCCCGACCAATTTGCAGTTCTCAAATTGGTACGACGAGATGAAAGCTCAGATAGACATTGTTTCAGACCGATTGGCAGCCAGAGCCAAAGGGGGCCCACAGCTGCTAATGGGAGACTTAAACACTGGTCCTTCATACACCGGCGACAAGAAGACCGACGCCGAGCCAGTTTGGGATGAGATTAAGAATCTTAGTTTTGATAGCCCTGCTTCTCGGACTGATCCCTCAATATGCAGTCGTTGCCAAGGCAGTCTGATTGCGCCAACTAATAATCGTTTCTTAATCGATCATGTCCTAGTGCGCGGCGATAATCTGCCCACTCCGGAATGTGCTGCACAGGCGTTTGATGCTCCAGTTGTACTCACCGATTTTTTAGGTCACAAGGTAACTACTAACTTATCCGACCACTACGGCATTACAGTGCAATTCTCCACACAGTAAACAATTGCTATAAAACATAAAACCCCACCTTTCATTAAGGCGGGGTTCTAAATTATAAATTTACTTTTCAATCACTTTATCAATGAGTCCGTACTTCAGAGCCGCTTCGGCATCCATAAAATTGTCTCGGTCAGTATCTTTTTCAATCGTGGCCAGGTCTTTGCCGGTATGTTTGGCCATAATTTTGTTTAGATTTTCTTTCATTTTTAGTATTCTTTCGGCGCGGATTTTGATGTCGCTCGCTTGGCCTTCCATGCCACCCATGACTTGGTGAATCATAATTTCGGCGTTAGGTAATGCCAGTCGCTTGCCTTTGGCACCAGAACTCAGAAGAAACGCGCCCATACTGGCAGCCATGCCAATACAGATCGTACTGACATCAGGTTTGATATATTGCATAGTGTCGTAAATGGCCATGCCCGCGGTTACGGATCCGCCTGGAGAATTGATGTATAGTTTAATATCTTTGTCCGGACTTTGATTTTCCAAAAATAACAATTGAGCAATAATTACATTTGCAACATTGTCGTCTACGGCTGTACCCAAAAATATAATTCTATCTTGGAGAAGACGAGAATAGATATCATAAGCTCGTTCGCCGTAGCTAGTTTTTTCGATGACAGTTGGAATTAGATATTGGGATTTGATTTCTTTTTCCATATTTTTTATATTAGATTTAAATTTAATTTTACTATATTTTTATCGTAGAGTCAAAATTGTATTCAGCGTACTTTCTATTGTCCCATCCACAGTAAACCCAGCCGCTTTTTTGTGTCCGCCGCCGCCCATTTTTTTGGCGAGGGCCGCCACATCCACATCATCTTGAGTTGTGCGGAAACTACCTTTAATTTTTCCATCTTCGGTTTCTTTCATAAAAAGTGAAATCGCCGCGTCGTTTAGTTTGTTAAGAAAATTAGATATGCCTTCCACATCCGCATCGCTGGCGCCGTGCTCTTTCATATCTTGATTAGTCAAATAGGTGTAAGCAATATCGGTATCCGGTTTTTTTGTTAATCTCGCTAACACTATTCCCCATAATTTTAGTAAATGAATAGATTTATTTTGCATCAGCGATCTGTTGATAATTGTCCAGTTGCCACCCAAGCGCAGCAGTTCGCCTGATGCAGTCAGCGCCGTATAAGAAGTAGCGCTGTTAGTAAAATTATCTGTATCAGTAATTAGTCCCATAAGTAGCGCCGTGGCCATCGTGGGAGTAATGCGGATATTATTTACTTTAAAAAAATTATAAACTACTTCGGTGGCCGATGCCCATTTGTCCATTACCAGATTAAAATGCCCATATTTTTCGTTGGTAGCATGGTGGTCAATATTAATAATTGTCGCTTCGTGGTCTTTGAGAATTTCGGCTACTCCCGCATAGCGCAAATCGCCACAATCAACTACAACAATTGTATCAACATCTTTAAAAACAGTTGGGTCGCTGCTTACCATTTGTATATTATGTAGAAAATTAAATTTATCCGGTACAGGACTTAAACAATACATTTTTACACTTTTGCCCATGCCAGTTAAGTATTCGGCAAAAGCAAGCGCCGACCCCAGTGTGTCTCCATCCGGGTTTTGATGGGATACCAAAGCCACGGCCTTTGCGCCCGTTGTTATATGGTTATGAATTTGTTTGGCAGTGGTATGCATAAATTTATTGAATCTGAGATTATATATGTATTATAACAGTCTGTCAAGGTTCGTAAAAAAACAATTGAAGCCCCCACGGGTGTGAGAGCTTCAGCAACTGATTTGGCCCTAGTTTGGGCTACGCCGACGGTTCTTCGTCGGGGCAGCTAGTAGGGCCTTAAGTAACTAAAAACACGTGCATTGTGAACTATTGGAAAAACCTACTTGATCTGCACTCATACGCATTTGGGTCGTTACCATCTCTGACTTCAGTACAATTACGATCTAGTCTACAACCAAAACCGTGAAGCGAGAACGTGCAGCAGGTTTTATCTTCGCAGCAGTATATGCCGAGATTTTGTACGTATAAAGCATTGTACTGCGGTTTGCTACAGACCTCCAAATTCGAGGTATTTTCCTCTGAAATCGGATCGAGGTTGTTGTCGGTAGGACTCGTCTGGATTGACAGATCGTCCTGGGTGGTGTCGAGCTTGTCCGTGGTATCGGGGTCGACCAGGCAGGCGTTGGCACCGATGGTGAGTGCGAGAGCGGCAGCCAGGGTGATCGTGAGATGCATCATGGGATTCTCCGCCTATGTCTGTGAGAGGGGTTGGTGTTAACAGCTAGCTCTCTGACAAGGCGCGTTATTTATACTGTAATTTTATATTTTTGTCAATACTTGAGTGGTAGTGTTATGTTGTGATAATATTATCCAGTAGAAGATTGATGGTAATTTGCTATGCACCTCAAACGTCTAGAAATAAAAGGGTTTAAGTCCTTTGCCGACAGCACGGTGTTGGATTTTTTGCCATATAAAAATGGTCATTTCAGTATTACGGCAATTGTCGGGCCAAACGGTTCGGGAAAGTCCAATGTGGCCGACGCGATCCGTTGGGTAATGGGTGAGCAGAGCCTCAAAAATTTACGCGGCAAAAAAAACGAAGATGTCATTTTTAATGGTTCGCAAGTTAAAGGCCAGTTGGGTGCTGCCGAAGTAACGATGGTGCTGGATAATAGCGCCGAATCGGATGCCGAAAAAAACAGAATTATGCCCGACTATCCAGAAATTACCGTAGCGCGCCGTTTGTATCGTTCGGGCGAAGGTGAATATTTAATAAATAATAATTCGGTGCGGCTGC